>CAMWUB010000203.1 GCA_947177345.1 uncultured Ruminococcus sp.
GTCCGGTGACCTTGTTATAACACTCGGTTGCGGTGACGCTTATAAAATCGCAAAGATGATACTGAAAAAGCTTTCTGAAGAGGAGAAATAATAATGTCAAAAGATAAAGAAATAGCTGTATTCAACTATATAAAAAGCCGTCTCAGTGATGGTATTTCACCTTCGGTACGTGAAATAACCTCGGTTATGGGATTCAAGTCCACGTCTACCGCACAGCGTTACGTTAATATGCTTGTTGAACACGGTTTCATAGAAAAAACCGGCAGTATAAACCGTTCGCTTAAACTTCCGAACAGTGCCATAACTTCAGTACCCGTAATGGGTACTGTAACGGCTGGTGCACCAATCACGGCAATAGAGGATATAACCGGATACGTAGGCTTTGAAGTTCCGGATATAAACCCTAATGAACTTTTTGCCCTTAAAATACGTGGCGAAAGTATGATTAAAGCCGGAATATTCGACGGCGATATTGTCATAGTACGCAAGACAACTTACGCTGAAAATGGTGATATAGTTGTTGCACTGGTGAATCACGAAGAAGCAACAGTAAAAAGATTTTTCAAGGAAAAAAATAAGTTCAGACTTCAGCCCGAAAACGATTCAATGGAGGCGATTATTCTTAATGAAGTGGAAATACTCGGAAAAGTTATCGGTCTGAAACGTCACTATTAATTTTTTCCGGAAAAGTATTCCAAAATGTCGGAAAATGTTGTATAATATATTATGTAAATCTTAACAGAAAGGAAAATCCGTAAAAAATGATTAATGATGTAAAAGTAATTGTATGTGGTAAGGAGTACAAATTAAAGACCTCCGAATCACCTAACTATGTTTTTGCTCTTGCAAGAGCCTTGGAAGCCAAAATAAACGGCACTCTCAATTCAAAAAGCGGTTCGTCACCTTATGATGCTGCCATAATGGTAGCCCTGAGCCTCGCCGATGACCTCAATAAAGCAAATCAGCATCTTGATAACATACGTAATCAGACCAAAGAATACGTTGATGAGGCAGGAAAGTCACGCATTGAACTCGAATCTGCTTTAAAGGAAATAGAAGTCCTTAAATCAAAAAACGCACAACTTGAAAACGCTATCAAACTTAAACAACTCGGTGACAAGCTCTGATGAAAAATATCGAAATTCTTGCACCTGCCGGAAGTATCGAAACTTTACAGATAGCCTTGCGTTCCGGAGCAGGTGCGGTATATGTAGGAGGTCAGCGATTTTCTGCCCGTAATAATGCGGTGAACTTCGATAACGACGAATTAATAACAGCTGTCCGTGAGTGTCACCGATACGGAGCAAAATTATATCTTGCTGTCAATACTATTATTTCCGACGATGAAGTATATGATTTCTGTGAATACATAAAATTTTCCGCACAAATCGGTACAGATGCATATATAGTACAGGACTTCGGATGTGCGGAACTCATAAGAAAATGTGTTCCTGACGCTGTACTTCACGGTTCTACACAGATGTCAGTACATACCGCAAGCGGTGCGGAAATGTTAAAAAATCTCGGCTGGAAAAGAGTAGTACCTGCTCGGGAACTCGACAGGCATACTATAGAAAAAATAACCCGTACAGGCATTGAAACGGAAATTTTTGTACATGGTGCTTTATGTATGTCGGTATCCGGACAGTGTTATATGTCGGCTGTAATGGGTTCACGCTCCGCTAATCGTGGGTGTTGCGGACAGGCTTGCCGGTTGCCGTTCTCATCTGCCGGAAATAAAAACTTTTCGGCATTATCGCTGAAAGATTTGTCACTTATTCCATGTGTGAACGAATTACCGGAAGTAGATTCCCTGAAAATAGAGGGCAGAATGAAACGTCCGGAATACGTCGCCCTGACTGTACACGAACTCCGGAAAGCTCTCGACGGTCAGAAACCTGATATGGATTCACTTAAAGGAATTTTTTCACGGAACGGATTTACAGACGGTTATTTTTCCGGAAAACGTGTAAATATGTTCGGTGTGCGTGAAAAGGAAGATGTTATTTCCGCCCGTGAACTCATTCCGGAAATACATAAAATATACAGATACGAACCGAAAATATATACTATAAATTTTCACGTAATTATAAAAAATGACGTTCCTGTTGAAATAATTGCGGAATGTAATAATATTACGGTAAAAGTTATCGGAGACGTACCGGAAAAAGCTGTGAACCGTCCCACTGATACGGAATCACTTGAAAAACAGCTTTCCAAGTTAGGCGATACAGTTTTCAGTATGGGAAATCTTTCCGCCGATATAGAAAATGGTCTTATAGTACCAGCCGGAAAATTAAACGCACTCCGCCGTGAAATAACCGGAAAGCTTACAGAAATGATTATTTCCGGAAACACTCCACGGAAAACTATAACAGACTATAAACCGGTATTTCATGAAAAACCTGCTCCGGTTGACAGAATTAAAATCCGTACTTTCTGTGTGAATATCGAACAGGCAAAAACAGCCGTAAAAAATTCAGAGTATATAATACTCGATTCCGCTTTAAGTATTTCAGCAACTGCTTTATCGGGACTTTCGGAATACAAGGATAAAATAATACTTTCACCGCCAAGATTCATAGCAGATGAGGAAAAAATTATTTCCCTGCTCCGTGACATAAAAGAAAAATACGGTTTTAAACATCTTATGTGCCATACCCCCGACTGCATAGCCATAGGAAAAAAACTCGGCTTCAGACTGCACGGAAATTTCACGCTGAATATTTTCAACTCGTTCAGTGCCAGATATTTAAAAACCATAGGTCTTGAAGATTGTATCATCTCACCGGAAGCGAAAATTCAGCAGATTAACAATATCCGTACAGATTTGCCAATAGGTATACTTGCATACGGAAAAATTCCGGTCATGCTTACACGGAACTGTCCTATTAAAAACGAATCCGGTTGTAAGAAGTGTTCCGGATATATCACAGACCGTACAGGCAGAAAATTTTCTGTCAGATGTTCACCGGATTACGTGGAAATACTTAATTCTGATTGTCTGTATATGCTTGACAGACTGGAAAATTTCAGGAATATATCATTTGCGGTCATCATGCTTTACAGCGAAACTCCGCAACAGACTGAAGCTATTATTTCCGGTGAAAAATTTTCCGGAAACATAACCAAAGGTCTTTATTACAGAGGTATATAATTTATGAAAATCACTTTTAAAAAACTCGACGAAAAAGCGGTTATACCGTCAAGAGCAACTACCGGAAGTGCCGGTCTTGATATATACGCCTGTCTTGACAGTCCGGTAACTCTTGAATCCGGTGAAATAAAAATGATTCCTACAGGGCTTACCGCTGAACCCGATGAAAAAGACGTGGCACTTCTTATATATCCACGTTCCGGACTTTCCACGAAATACGGCGTAACTCTTGCGAACTGCGTCGGCGTGGTTGACAGCGACTACAGGGGAGCATGGTTCATACCGCTTATAAATAACGGAAAATCCCCCTTTATCGTTGAAAACGGTATGAGAATAGCACAGCTTATCCCTACAAGAATATTGATTCCGGAAATCGAAGTAAGCGATTGTCTTTCCGAAACAGAACGTGGTTCAGACGGTTTCGGCTCTTCCGGAATAAAATAAAAGCCTTCAGGCAGACTGGAGAATAATATGAAAAAAATTCTATATTTTGCATTATTACTGATAGGTGGTATAATACTTGGTTCACTTATTGCCGAAAGAACAGTAAACACCTCACTGGAATGGCTTTCATTTTCCGGTGGCTTTGAATTTCCGGCAGACAAACCACTTCTTAACTTTACCATATTTACTATCACAATCGGATTCAGTTTCAGTATCAACATAGCACAGCTTATGATGATTATGCTTGCAATTTTCATATATTACAAGACAGCTCCGAAACTTGTTCCATAATATATATCAAAAAACCGGATTTTTTCAGAAAATTTTACAGTTTTTCTGTTCATTCGGTTTATTTTGTTTTCATGTTTCAACAAATTTTATATAAATCCGGATTTCTGCTGTAAAATTCTTGTTTGTATTCGTTTTTGGTGATATAATAATATTGTTGAGTTTAAAAATATAAAAAAATAATATATATCTGTTTTAAAATGCAGTGATCAAACAACTACATTCTGCGAAGTTGATAAGTAGTAAATTTATGGTTTATTTGACTCATTCAGATTTTTAGTTTTACTGTTTTTTACTATTAGTGAAACAAAAATTGTTA
>CAMWUB010000204.1 GCA_947177345.1 uncultured Ruminococcus sp.
AATAAAATCAGTTTAGATAACAATTATATTTTTATTGACAATATATGTTTAAATTCGATATTTGAGGAAATACAAGGAAGTAATAATTTTTTTGAATGGCTTGTTTCGTCGTTATGCGTTGAGAATAAAGGTGAACTGCATTATATAATGGAACTTGTTGAAAGAAAAGTTTCTTGTAATTTTCCGTTGTTGGTTTGTGGAGACGATTTGGATTTTAACTGTATAATAGTTGTTGTAAAGGTAGAGTGGTCGGGCGATAAGGTTATCTGGACAAAATTCGGAACAGTTAAAAGAGAAGCTGATTATTGTAACAAATATAGAAATTCCGGAATACTTAGATTTGAGGACTGGACAGACGACGACTGGCAAAAATATGGTTCAATAGCGTACGAACTTATAACCGATGAAAATTTTTTCGATGAATGGTGTAACAATAACTGGAATGAAGAAAATTATCGGCGTACATGGGGATATTATCACAGATATTTCAATGACGATAAAAATATTGACTGGATAGGAGAAGTAAATTTCCGTTTTGATGTTGAGAATTATTTAAAAACTTTCGATAAAATGTATAAATTATATTGACATTTCAATAAAAAAATGTTAATATATATACATACTAAAAGGGGAGGTTTTTTCTATGAAGAAATTTTTACAGAAATTAACGGCACTTGCGGTATCGTTGAGTGTGCTTCCGGTCATGGAAGTTCCTGCAAAAGCCGATGACTATGCAGTCCGAGACCCGTTCTATAACTTCAGGAGCGACTATAATTACTATACATCAGAACATTTTCAGTTTATATGGGGAAATTCCGGTGATTCGTCGAAAGTCACGGACGAATTTTTAGCACAGAACTCGAAAAATTTTGAAGCGTGCTGGGACGTTTATATGAATGACCTTTCAATGAAAGAGCCGTCGGAAGCTGTGGAAGTCGATTTACGTGACGGAAAAAAATATAAGACCAATATCTATATATCGGGAACAGGTCTCGAAAACATGATTGATGACTGGGCATATATGTCATGGGATAGTGGCGGATTTGCATATATGTTCTGTTGCGTGGATTCAATGCAGTATAATCCGCCGTCATGGGTATTTCCGCACGAGTTCGGTCACGTAATGACAGCACATCAGGGAGCATGGAATAATAATAAATATTCGTATGCATGGTGGGAAGCTATCGGCAACTGGTACAGGGAACAGTATCTTTACAGCGACTATTCCATCGACGAAACCGGTCACGGAACTGATTTTTTTGAGACGTATATGAAAAATTTAAATTTCACATTTCCTTGCGGACGTGATTACTATGCATCATGGGCATTTTTCCAGTATTTGACCGAAAATCCGGATAATCTCGAAGGTTATGGTGCAGATTTTGTCAAGAAGTTGTTGCAGGAGGGTCAGCCTGATGAGTTTCCGTTTGACCAGATAGAAAGACTTGCACCAGCGGATTTAAAAGAAACATTAGGTCTTTATGCCGGACATATTGCCGGTTTGGATTTCAAAAAGGGTGAAGCCTATCGTGCAAGACTTGACGAATTACTGGATTCGGGGTCATGGAACTGGCAACAGATTTATACAATGCTTGAAAAAGTTTCCGGAAAGTCGAATACATACGCCGTACCGACGGAAAGAGCTCCGCAATTTGCCGGAATAAATGTAATTCCGATAAAGTCTGAAAGCGGTGAACGTTCCGTAACGCTGAACGCCGGTACAAACATTGACGGTGCGGACTGGCGAGCCTGTATAGTACAGCAGTCGGCAGACGGTAGCTGTAAATATTCGCAACTTTTCAAGGCAGGCGAGACTGTAAAATGGAACTCAACCGGCGGTACGGAATATCTGGCAGTAGTCGCCACACCTGACCTCGATAAGATAACGAAGTGCGGACTTCCTGGAATTTACGACGATAATTCTGAATTTTCGGAAAGTAATATGCCGTTCAGTAGTAAGGAACGCTATCCGTATTCAGTGACATTCAGCGACGGCGTTTCAATGATTGAAAGGACTGTAAAGAATAATCCGTGGGAAAGCTACCATACACATTCAAACGGCGGAGGTCTTGTTTCAGATAGTGCGAATGTTGCAGATAGTGTATATGTCGGAAAAAATGCGAAAGTCATGGGAAATGCGACGGTTTCGGGAAATGCACGTATAGAAGGTTATGCAGTAGTTCAGGACAGTGCAACAGTAAAGGACAATGCCGTAATAAGCGGATATGCAATAGTTGCGGAAAACGCTGTAATATCGGGAAATGCACGTGTTGATGATACCGGTCTTGTAATGGGACGTGCGGAAGTCAGCGGAAATGCAAAAGTTATCGAAAGTGCCTGTGTATACGGAAATACAAAAATGTCGGAAAATTCAGTAGCAAAAGGTATGGCTTTTGTAATGTCAGACGGAAAAATAACCGGTCAGGGTGTAGTTGATGGCGATTATTACGACGACAGCGGAAAGACTATTTCAAAAGGAACGTCATACGGCTGGACGAGTACGCAGACTTACGCCGACAGCAGACCTTATACCGACAAACTCATGTACGCCTACGATTTTGATATGAACAGTGCATTAAGTTTCAATGACAGATATAATTCAACGTATGGCATGAATTACGGTGCGGAATGGGAAGATAACCGGACATCTGCAAATGGTGTACTGACATTTGACGGTAATAATTTTGCGGAACTTGATAAGAGTATACTTTATACCGAAGATATAGATATTCAGACGGCAATTCTTAACAGAGGTAACGGAACAGTTTTATTTTTCGGCGACGACAAATCACATATAAAGCTGTCGGCGGACGGAAATAATTTCACGGCTGAATTTATGTTGAATGGTAAATCTGAAAAATTCGTAGCAGAAAATGCAGTTGACGGTGCAAAATGGGCAAAAGTACGGTTAATTCTCACCGGAGATAAGGGCAAAATAATGGTTGACGGAAAAACACTCGCCGAGGGTACAATAACAATAAATCCGTGCGATATTGCGAATGCCGTCGAAAATGGTGCATACAGGATAGGTGCGGACAATAACGGAAAAAATAATTTTAATGGTTCAGTGGATTTTGTACGGATATTCAGCAGTGAAGCTGAAGAACCTGCTGAAACATATACCGGCGTTGAGGACGTGGAAACTCCACAGGAAAGCATACTTGTCGGAGATGTTCATTCAGATATGCGGATAGATTCATTTGACCTTGTAAGAATCAAACAATTTGCCGTAAATAATGAGACTCTCACTAAAAAAGATAAGGCTTCCGCAGATGTCAACGGTGACGGCGTTGTAAATATCGCCGATGCAGTAATGATGCAGAATTATCTTTTAGGCAGAATAAATGAATTTCCGGCAGGAGTGGTAAAATATTATTAAGAATAAAAAGCAACTGTTTCCGGACAGTTGCTTTTTTTTCATGATACGTAAAAGCACGGAATATCAGGAAAAAATTTTCGGAACGTGCTATAATAAAATCACACTCAGGGAGGGAATTTTACATGAACTGGATAAACGGTATACAGAATGCGTTGAATTATATTGAAGATAATATCACAGATAGGCTTGACTATGCGGAAATCGCAAAACAGGCGTATTGTTCGGAGTTTTATTTTCAGCGGATTTTCAATGCATTATGTGGTATGACCATAGGCGAATATATCCGGAAACGTCGGCTTACACTTGCCGGAATAGAGTTGTATGTGAATAAATCTAAAGTAATTGATATTGCTTTAAAATACGGTTATGAATCGCCGGAAAGTTTCGCACGGGCATTTACGAAATTTCACAGTATAACACCTTCGGAAGCTCGGCGGAATGGTTCAGGGCTTAAATCATTTTCCCGATTGAGTGTGAAAATTATTATGAAAGGCGGTAATACAATGAATTACAGAATCATTGAAAAACCAGCGTTTAAGGTACTCGGAAAAACTGAAACGCATTCCATTGACGAAAGTCAGAACAGAAACACAATTCCGGCGTTCTGGGATAAGGCACACAAAAACGGAATAATTGAAACTCTGCTTGAAAAGACTTCCGACAAAACGTATATTTTCGGCATATGCTACGGAAATACACGTACAAATCGGAAAACTTTTGACTACTCAATAGCCGTTGAGTGTCCGGAAAATGTAATCATTCCGGAGGGCTATACAGTCAATGAAATTCCGGCACGTACATGGCTTGTTACGGAATGTACCGGTG
>CAMWUB010000205.1 GCA_947177345.1 uncultured Ruminococcus sp.
GTATTTGAAAGAGAACCATTAAAAAATGGACGATTATATTCATAAAGTTCCGCTAAAGATGAAACATTAACGGCAAATTGATTATTAAGCCTTGTAAATAAACTTAAAATATAGTCTTGTTGTTTTACAATATCATTTTTTTCTTTGCCTCATTCCAAGCAGTGATAAAACATTCTATTGCTTCTTTTGAATGGTCATTACAGTTAATATTAATAATATCATTGAGAACTTGAGAATCAATATTAACTATTTGGCTTAATCTGATTAAATCTTCGTTGTTATTATAATCGAGATATTTTTTTAAAATTTGCTTTTCCATTCTTCCAAGAATTATCCCTTTTTTATTCAAAGAACCAGAAATTATTTTTACATCTTTTGCATTTAAATTATATGTATCAGTCAATATTTTGGAAAAAATTGATATATCATCATCTATAAATTCTAATTGTATATTTTTGTTTTTCAATTTATCTGAAATATATGAAGACCCTTCAAGCGAAATACCATACTGATTTAAAAATTTTTCCAGAAAAATATATAATTGCATCATTTTCTCCTTCAAAATATAATGTTCTAAAATATATAATACTATATTACAATATATTTAAACATCTTATAACCCAAATTCTTTAACTTTCCTATAAAAACGACAAGGTTTCATGTTCATTTTATTCATTGTCGCCTTTGCGGTCTGCTTTCCTGCACGCCATTTGGCACATTCTGCCTTGAAATGCTCCATATCAATGGGAATGGGCTGTCTGCCTTTATACTTGCCTTGTGCCTTAGCTATGGCGATTCCCTCACGTTGTCGCTCTAATATGGTCTCTCTCTCTAATTCGGCTAACCCTGCAAAGACAGTAAGCATAAATCGCCCTTGTGGTGTGGTAGTGTCAAGCTGTTCTCGCAAACTAATGATTTCAACGCCTTTTTCCTGCAAATAATGAACGATTTTAAGCATATCGGCACTACTCCTTGCAAGTCTGGCATACTCACACACAACAAGAACATCTCCATCACGTACATAATCAAGCATCTTTTTCAGTTCTGGACGGTCTGCACTCTTTCCACTGCATTTATCAATGAAAATGCGGTGGATAGGCTTTCCAAACCCCTCTAATGCTTTAAGCTGTCGTGCTTCGTTCTGGTCGGTGCTTGATATTCGCACATATCCTATGTAGGTCTTTTCTTTTTCTGACATAATTTCCATATCTCCTTAAAAAGTATATGTTTTAAGTCTATCATGTATTAAAATATATGTCAATATACAAAAACAACTTATATAATACATTTTTCAGGTTATTAATAGCGTGTACTGATTTAAAACATGAATCTATTCCAAAAGAGGAAATTTCAGTTTTTTCCTATAAAAAGAATGTTTCTTTACTGATTTCGACTTGTCTTTTGACGGGCGTTTGTTTTCAGGCTTCTTTGCGTTCTGTGGTTGTGGTTGCTGTACCTGTTCTTCTGTCTGCACGTTGTCTGACGGGCTTTCTGTGGGCTGTACAGGTGATTCAGGCTTTACGTTTTCTGCATTATTCTGTGGCTTGGGGTCGTCCTTACAAGTGAAATATATAAGCGAATCTGCCCATTCTTCAAACTTCATCTTGCCACCGCCTACGTCCGCAAAAAGAGAATCTTCCTTTTTCTTAAATTCCCATTTGGAAATAACACCCTTTTCAACTAATTCATTCAGGGCTTTTTCTAACGGCTCTTTAATTCTTCCTTTCCATGTACTACCTCTTTCTTTTCGGACAGTCTCAATCGTTGGTAGATTAGTATATGCAAGCAAGGTCTGCACCCTTAATTTATTGAAATTACCGTCTTTTTTGTTGTTCTTGTTGTAATATTGGCAAGCAAGCAATTGTCCTATGCGGTAAGCATTAGGCTTGCGGTTATCAACAGAAAATAATGCTTCTGGGTATTCTGTGATTCGACGGTGCTTCAAATATTGTGCAAACTGGTCACTAAACGTCATATAAATATAACCATATTTGATTTTGCCGTCAAGAAGAATAGGACATTCATAATTTTCCTTTTTTCCTTTGGTTGATTCCTGCCACTTTACAGAACTATTAAGAAGTAATTGCAAGTCCTTAGCTACCTGTTTACGTACTGTCTGGAGCGATTCAGTGGCTCTGCGACGGTCATTTTCGTCCTTTGCTATAACACCTTTGTGTCCGCATAAAAGGGCATATCTCCTTAAAGGGATAAGAACTTCATTTACACTCTCCCTGTCATCACCTATATTGTTTTGCTTTGTGAACCATACTAATCCTGCACATAGTAACTTATGTGTTGTGATTCCAAATGCTTTTCCAATGTCGGAAAAATCCTCAATACGTAAGGAAATACCATTATTTTCAATAATCATACGTCCATAAATACTGATATTGCCATTCCTGCTCTGCATCTTCGCCATTCCGACAGTAGCTTTACTATACGTTATTCTCATGATAAAATAAAAAATCCCTCCGTTTCACCGAAGATATTTAGATTCATATTTTCATTGGATTTTTTTATTTTACCTCTTGACAAATTCTAAAGGCTATGTTATAATACCAATGGAACCTATTATACCGACGGTTTTGTAATTTATTTTATATGCCGAAAAGTATATGGTTGGTTAGGGGAGTAGTTAGAACTTTGGTCGGTTGGAACTACTTCCTTTTTCTTTTCAGCATAACATTAACATTATAACACATTAAAGTCCATTTGTCAAGAATGGACTTATATTTTTTCCTAAAAAATGAAAATTTGTAGTCGTCCACGACAAAAACTGGCTTGTATTTTATGCAAAAACTGGTTTACATTTTATGCAAGAAATGGCTTATTTTTTATGGTTTTCATTATATTTTTGGGCTATTTCACGCTAAAATCCGCACTGGCAATCCTTTCAATATATTTAATATATTCAATGCACGCCCCCTTTTAAAGTAGGGGGCGTGCATTTTAACTTTGCCTAAAAAGGAGAAGATTTTTCGCTCGTCACTCGTTAATTTTTTTAATCATCGTTGTAATCTTGAAATTTTAGATTTTGTTCTTCCTGTTCTGCGACGGTATCCTCTATTTCATCTGGAGTGATACCGCAATACTGTTGATAGTATGCAATGACTTCCACATCATGTTTTCTTCTTCTCTGATATTCCTGTTCGGCAAGGCTCTGAATCTGGTCTCTGATTAAGTCAAGCTGGCGTTGAAGTTCTTCTTTATGTTTTTCTAACTCCGTAACCTGTTTTTTTAATTCCAGTTCCATTTTAGAACAAATAAGTCTTTGTCCTCGTTGAATGTCTTGTTGCTGAGCGGTCACTAAACGTAATTGTTCCTGTAATGTATTTACAGTTTCAGTTGCCGTCGCCCATTGTGGATAATCAACTGTGTTATATTCTTTTACGGCTTTGTCATATTCATTCCAGTCATTAACCAGACTATCATATTCATTTCCTAATCGCTTTTCTTCTTTTTTGCGGTCAAAAAATTTCATGGTGCTTGCATAGTCGCCCATGATGTCTTTAACATACATCTCCCTATTCTGTTGCGGTCGAGGCGTACTGGGCTTGCTTGGATAGGTTGGCGGTTCAGGTAGCTTGATACTTAAAATTTCTTTTTGTGCTTCGGCAATTTTATTTTTCAGGTTTTCAAATTCTGCCTGTGCGGTTGCTGTCTGTTTTTGAATTTCACTTAGTTGAGAATCTTTTTCATCAATGAGTTGTTGTGTTTCATTTGCTTTTACGGTGAGGGTTGTTAAGTTCTGCTTGACTTCTTTTTCTTTTGATTGCAATTCATCAAGTGTTGTCTGGATTTGTTTTTTCTTTCCAGTCAACTGGTGGACTTCTTCTTCTGCTTTTAATTGTTCAACAGATTTTCTTTGTGGAGTTTCTCCCGTCAAAAAATGAACGTTAAATTTTTCAAGGCAGTAGTCGTCAACAAGTTTATTCAGTTCTTTCATTCTTCCCTTTGTGACAAAATGTTTTCCGTTTATTCCTTTTCGGGAAGTGGTCTCGCCAGTCTTTTTATCTCTGTCTGTCCACTCGGCATAAGCAGAAACTAATGCGTGCATATGTGGAAGTGACATTCTTTTACTTCCGTCTTTGTCGGTGTACTCATGTACTTCATCAAAGTGAACGAACCCACCGTGAACATTTTTATCTCCGAAAAAATCTTGGTACATCTGATAAACGTCATTGAAAAATTGTTTGGCTG
>CAMWUB010000206.1 GCA_947177345.1 uncultured Ruminococcus sp.
AGTCTGGTCTCCTCCACTGAGTGTAAGTGCTTTGCCGTATGGAGCATGAGCTTTTGAAGGATTTCTTGAATATGTGTCCATTCTTGCATAGAAGAGGTTTTTAAGTATTTTTTCATTGTTATCATAAGTCTTGAAATTGAAGTCCTTATCGTAAGCAAGATGGAGTTGCCAGTACATACCGAGCTGTGTTCCCTGGTCAGCCTGACCTTTTGTATTTGATGTTACCTTTTTATAAATATTGTTGTAATTAATTCTTGAACCTGCATTCTTATCCTGAGCCTGTGCAAGCTGTGAGAAGTAGTTGTTTGTTATTTCAGCTACAACATAGCTTGAATCATTGAGATTATGACCGATTTCATGGGCGATTCCCCAACCGAAGTAGCTACCGCTTACATATCTGCCGTTTTCGTCTGCCTTTACACCTGTAGAAGCTACCATGTCCGGAGCTGAACCCCACTGAATACCGATATGATTTCCTGCAGCATACATGAATGCACCCTGAAACATTCTCTGATAACGGATATTAAGGTGCTGGTTCGGAATACGGTTTACAACGTCTTCAGCGTCCGAACTCATGCCTTTGTGCTGATAGAATAACTTCAGCATATCTTCCATTGAATCCATTGACGTTATAAGTTTTTCAGCACGTTCTTCAGCTGTACCTTTTCCAAGTCCTGCGAGTATCTGCGGAGCAGGTAACGAATACATCATTGCATCATCAAGAATATCAGTTGCACCTGCGATACAGAGTTCTTTATTGTAGTCATAGTCAAGGCTTGTATTTCTTTCATCAAAGTACATTGAACCTTTATGAAGTTTATTATGTTCTTCTTCCATGTTGGCAACGAAAACTTCAAGAGCATTTATATAATCAACAGCCCTGCTTATTTTTTCATCTTTTTCAGTTACCTGATAGAGGTCAAGCACCGGAACCTGTGTTCCACCCTCAACACGTACTGAGTAATAAACTTTTGACTGGTCACCACCATGATGCTGTATATAAAGTGCACCACCTGCTTCAGCATTTGCTATACTGCCAGACGGAATAGTAATTGTATTTGCACCTATTTTAAGGTCATAAGTACCTAATATAAGACCATTTGATTCTGAATTATACTGTGTTGCAATAAGTTTTAATTCTGTTTTTTCGCCTGCTTTCATGATATAATTGTTATTTTTGTTTGTACCGCCTACATAAACAGTAACTTCTGTATTGCCACCTGCATTTACTCCAAGTGGTTGCCATGCGTTATTACCTTGATATCTACGGTTTGTGCCACTAGCAATAGGGTCATATGTGGTAATGCTGTTATGAACAAGTAAAGGCGGAGTTATATTTTCTGCATTAAGTATTTTTTCTGCTGTATTAAGTTCTCTTTCAAGAGCATCTTTATTAGGGTGGAACTCTCCGTTGCTTGGTAAAACAATTTTCTTACGGAGTTCCTCAATAGTTTTATGTGTAACATCATCTTTAAGAACTGTATGGAGGTCATCAGCATAAAGATTCATTATATCGTCCATTAAGGATTCATATTGATAGAAAACAATTTCTGAATAAGTAACTTCATTATGTCCGGGGTAGTTTCCGAACCAGATTTTAATTTTCTTACCCTTAAAGTGCGGGAAGTCTTTAATGAAGTATGTTTTTCCGTTTTTGTCTGAAGTTTTTCCTGTGCATTTATAACCACTTACTACAGTATCCCACTTTTGTGTTTCTTCGTTCCATGTGGCTGCATTTATTATCCATAAGTCCGCAGCAACTGGTATTGTCAGGGCAAAAGAACCAATATCATATTCATCGTCAAATTCAAATATAAGACCTCTGTCAGAGGCAGATTTATATGTGTAATATGTTTCCTGGTCATTGTCAACAACGCTCCATGCTGTATTCTCGCCTTTTTCTGCTGCCTGAGCGTCTTTTAAGTTGTTACCTACAATGTCGCCACCTTCTCTTGTAACAGAAACGATATGTGCACTTCCGAGAACGCCTTTATTGTCGCAGTTGATAGCGTTATACTTACGTATTATAACAGGGTCAATAGCAGTTGTTTTACCCTTTGCGTGAACGGATTCAGGGCTTTCACCTAAATCGTTATAGCCTTTTACATAAACTTCATATTCCTGTTTATCTTCCAATCCGTAAATTGTATGGCTGTTTGTTTTGCCCACGTTGATTTCATGGAAAGTATCTATTGGTTTTCCGTTATCATCAACATTTGTTATATTTCTGTAGTAAACCTTATAACCGGTAGTACTGTTTGTGTTGTCAGAGCCCCATGATACTTTAAGGCTTTGGAAATCACCTTTAGCATTGACATAATCGGGTTTATCGGGCTTACTGTTTGATACTGTGGTCACTTTTGCGAAGTCAGACCATTTGCTTTTATAACCATCACCTATGCAACGAACGTGTACATAATATGTAGTATTTATTTTTATAAGTTTGAAATTACCGTGTTCAGACTGGAGGAAGAAAGTAGGTTCTTCAACTATGGTATTCTGTACGCCTGAAATAGTTGACGCAAAACTACCATCAGATTTTGTTGCGGAACTTGTTGACACTTCAAATTCAAACTGTGTGCCACTGTTTAAAGGTTTATCCCATGTTGCTACAATTTTTGCATCTTTGTCTTGAACATTACAATCCTGTATAACTTTAACATTGGTCGGGAAATCAACTTCCGGTTCTGAAATGCGTTCTTCCATACCGTTAAGGAATTCAACTGTTGCTATCTTTGCAAGATTTGTATTCTTTACCTTTGTTATTTTCAGAGTAATCTTTTTAACAGCTATCTGATTACCGAGGTCAAGGGAAACATTTCCGTTTTCATCAATATTTACTTTTACATTACTTTCAACAGCATATTCTTCACCTTTTGCGACTGCTTCAATTTCTTCTTCACTGATAGCATATGCTCCACCGTCATCACCGAATCTTATTTCAATCGGTTCTGAATCTTCTGTCAACTGAACTAATACAGAACCTCTTTCTGCATTTGTTTCAAAACTCATTTCCTTTAAAGGAGCGTCATTCAGGTCTACAGAAACACCTACAGGGTGATCTTCGGAAATTTCAACTTCCTGCTGTACTTCATTACCGTCTTCATCTATTACTATTTCATATGCGCCAAGCTCTAATGTAGGTGTTTCTTCTCCGGAAGCGGTATCGCCTGATTTTTTAACGAGGTCTGCTAAACTAACACCGTTACTGCTGGTGTTTTCAAGAGGCTGTGAATTTTTTAAAGCCTCTGTTTTAAACTCGTCGGAAACTTCTTTTATAGGGGTGGCGTATGTAGACCATTCTCTTGTATCAATATAGCCTTTTGTAAAGAAAGTAAGGTCAGCGAGATTTGTTTTACCGTCGTAATTGAGGTCACTGTATACTGTTTCATTTTCGTCGAGTTTTATATTGAGTTTATCGTTTTTTCTTACAGATGCATCAATAGCGGCAAGAAGAAGGTGAGAATCTCTTTCGGTAATTTCGCCGTCGCCGTTTACGTCGCCGACAACCATAGCACCAGGGTGGTCACCTTGATGTTTGTCAATTACCGGTCCGCCGTCTTCCTTGAGTATTATTTCACCATTTTCGTCAGTCTTGTAAGTATTCACATAGGTGTAAATATCATTGAAACCTAATGTTACTTTCAATGTACATATCATGTTATCAAAATCTGATATATTCTGTCTGAACTTTTTGAAACCTTTGGCATCTATTTCAACGACATACTCACCATTTGAAAGAAATGGTGTACTTGTTTTTGCCACTGAGTTCTTTTCATTGCCTAAGGTCAGTGTTTCGTTTTCAAGTACTACAGTTTCAGAACCGTCTGCATTAAGCTTTAAAATATTTACAGTACATTCAACTGATTTTTTAAATTCAAACTGATTGGAAATTTCTATATCAATTCTGCTGTATTTTCCGGATTCGTCTTTACTTTCTTCCTGTATCTGATTTTCATTTTCGCCGTCAGGCTTTTCATTTTCGCCGTCATCTGTTGCAGTAGCTGAAATGACATTGTATGAAAGTATTTCGGTTAAACCGGAAACATCGGAGAAACTTCCCATCATAGCTAATGTTGACACTAAAGCAAGTGTTCTCTTTAATTTTTTTATTGAACCTTTCATAGTATTCATCCTTTCTGATTACGGCAACCTTATATAAAACGTCAAAAATAAAATCAATAAGCTG
>CAMWUB010000207.1 GCA_947177345.1 uncultured Ruminococcus sp.
GTTATACTAAGATAGGCAAGCAGTGTTGAGGAAGCAGAAGCACGCAGAACAAACGGCAATGTAGGGTAATTTTTTACCAGTCTATTTAGTTGACTGAAATATTCTGTTTCAGAAGAAAGAGAGAGTTTATACTGTAATAATGGCAGTTCTGTATTCGTTCCAGACCATGTAAGCTGATTATCTTTTGCTTTCCATCCGAGTATTACTTTCGCATCCTGCGGTTCAAATTTTCCTAATAGCCATTGTAAATGCTGAGATAAGATTTCGTAATTTCTGTTCTTCACAGAAACAGCAATTCCCTTATTGAATAAATCCATGTAAATCTTATTCGGAAGTAAAGATTCAAACGGAACTCTGCACATTTTTCCGCCGGAATCCAATTCAGCATAGTGGCTGTTTTTCTCATCTGTTACAACAGCTTTAATCTGAAACGGGTCACAAACCCATTCAGCAACAGCACTGGATTTTTTCTGGCATATATTCACGAAACCAACAGAAGTATGCACAATATTGTAAATTCTCATATTCTTTCCGCTTCCGATAGTATACGATTTTGCACTCATCATGAGAGTAACATAATCGTTTGTAGAAATGGAAACTGTGCCGTTTCTTTGGAGCTTAAAATCGACAGGAATTATTTTATCAGGAGATTTATTTTCCAAATTATACACCTCTTTCAGGGTAACAGCCGGATATGCCTTGTATGAAATATCCGGCTGAATTTAGCGAATTAAACTAATGTTACTTTCTTGATGTTACAGTAGCAGGTATCACCTTTTTCATTGTTTTCGACCCTGATTTCAACTTTTTTACCAATTAAATCGTCAGTATTATCTGTATTCAATGCCTTGAAGACATTGTTCCAAGGATATCTGCCGAGTGCATCAATATTGGTGAAATTAATAAGGGTTACATTTTCTTTCTCAATGTTTAATTTTATCAATACCTTATCTCCATCACCATATTCATGAATACTATCAATCACAGCATTATAATTACCATCTTCGACACTCAAAACGTCATTGGAAAACTCAACCTTCATAAATTCAACCAATCCTTTCATAATGTTTATTGGAAGTCTGTACAGCGTTTTTGATGTACAGGTATGATAGTTTAATTATTTTCTTAGAAGCTTACGACTGCTGCTACAGTACCGTCATCATCAGTCTGCAAATTATAAGTACCGACTTTTGTACTTCCGCCGTTGAAGTCAGCACCAGAAAGCTCCATCACCTTTTTGGATAAAACGGTGTTATAGATGATATCGCTCTTTTTGACAGTAAATGCAGTGTTATCATCCGATGCAATGAAGATGACGTTGCTTGCAGTGAAGAAAACCTTTACTTTTTTGGGTTCGCCCAAATCAGCTATCAAAGACTTATTCAATCTCAATCTGATGGAGTTTGCCGTTTGAATTATGGTAAGACAGCCGTTTGTTTCTGTTGACTCGATGAGGACTGCCTCAGAGAGGTCAACAAACTTTTCGTTTTCAGAAGTAATCATATTAGCCATGGTCTTTTTCCTTTCTAAATCCGTAAAATCGTGTAGGTTTGTTTTACATTCCCTTTCGGATTATTCAGTTTTCAAGATGCTCAGCTTTGGACTCAGTCCTTTGCTGTGTTTTAATTATAGCAGTTATTGTTGACAAACGCAAATAAAAAATCTCAAGAATTTTTTGGTCATGTTTGCAAAAAAATACTGTCATGCTTCCAATTGCATGACAGTGTTGATTTATGCACTTAACGCTTTATAATAACAGCAAATTGCACGGAGATGTTTTTCATTAATATTCAAATTGTTGATTTTCTTTTGATATTCTTTTCTGCTTGTACTTTCAATCAGACAAATGACTTTCATCATTCTACAAAGCTGATAGATTGCCTTCACTTCTGAATCCCTGTTGATGATTTGAAGAATTTCGTTATTCTCTTTATCAACCTGATAATCAATACACCCTTGCTCTTTATATTTCTTAATTCTAAGCAAAAAATCTTTGGAAAATAGTTGATAGACATTGTAAAATTCTTCCTGAATGGACTTAGGGATAGCACGTTTCTGATAGCCAACCAATTCCATTAAAATGGAGATACGGTTCAAAATCGTTTCTTTAAGATTCTTTTCGTCTTGATTGTCAAAATTTAAAAGATTTTCCAATTCTTCGCTCAATTTGCTGAATGTAATATACTGAGCTTTCCGGATTTCATTTTCAACGTATGCGGAATCGGATTCTTTCAGCTTCTTACAAAGAGTATTCGGGCGAACAGATTTTCTATTTTCAAGAAAGAACCCCTCTGGAAGTAACCGTCTAGCTTCCTGTTGAAAGTTCTCTTCACTATATAAAGGTAGTGCAATATCATCAGCATAATCATTCTTTGATGCCTTGTACATAGAATTAAATACTAAAATTGTAATATACTGGAAATCAACATTCATACGTTCCTTATCAACTTTCATTTGCACAGATGCTTTCTTGCAGACAACAAAAATATCATGTTCAATGCAGTGATTCGACAGAAACGCAATCATTTCTGAATATGTTGCAAAATTTTCAACTTCCGGCTTTATTTTCTGATATTCTTTTTCCACATAACTGCTGACATAATCAAATGCTTCCTTATCATAATTTTTATATGCAAAAGTATAACAAAAAACACAGGCAATTCTTTGCGGCAGATACTCCGTCAGGAACTGTTCTTTAGAAGTTATCTTATCACTTTCAAACATTGGAAATTCTGAATTGCTTATCAGTTTATGATACCTTGCTTTCACATTTTTTCTAATTTCTTTTTTTGTATCAGTCATGGAATCTATCATTTTACCCATATATTCAAGCATGATTTCATTTGAAAGAAAGCTTTCTTTTTCTTTCGTTTTTAGTGTTGCTATTTCTGGAAATGGAACTGTTGAAACTGCACAAGCTAATATGATTGGAAGCGGATAAGAAAAATCACGTTTTATAGGTATAAAATTTAATTTGTTCTCATATGTTTCTTCTGGAATCAATTTTTTTACCAAGGCATAGTAAAGCGAATCTTTTATAGACATTAAGCAACACCCCTATTGCATTATAGCACAATTTTTTTAATTTGACAAATATTTTATCAGAATTTCTATGCACTGACTGCAAAAAAAAGCCGTAACAAAATACGGCTTCTTATCGTACGTTTAGTATTCTTCTGCAAGTAGCATTATGCAGTAGTCACCATCATCGATTATGTATACTTTGGCTGTGACTGCCTTTGTCATTGTGGTCAGAATGTATGTCATTTCATACTCAGGCTGTTCGGCAGTGTGGTGAATGACCCACAAGCCGTTCTGTTCTGTCAACGCACTGCCACATAAAAAGCTGTACATCAAAAGGAATTTCCGCATCAATTCCTCTTGTAATATATCTTGGTTTGCTCATTTCAAACATTATTTTTTCTCCTCTCTGACTCTCGACTTGAATAACTCATAGAGTTCTCCTCGTCTGATTGTCACGATTTCATTTATTTTGTCAGCTATGCAAAGACCCGTATTGATTTCTATTTCAAGATGATACGGAAAAACAGTAATTCTTTTTACATAACTTTGTATAAATGTTCTGAACTCCTCTGTATTTCTTTCAAGCTGTCGGAACTCCTCTATTAAAGGTAAAAAGTCGTTGTATTCTATCAAAGAAAGCTGATGAATTTCTGACAGTTTTATCTCGATTTCAGTACGTTTCTGTTCCAGTTCTTCTGCACGATTTATCAGACTTTCAGTGATAATACCTTTTTCAATAGCTTTTGTAATATTGTCAAGATTTGCCTGTATTTCGTCATATTCAGCCTTTACAGATTCATAATTTGCACCATACTCACTGTTGTACTGACGAATGTATGTATTGACATTGTTTACAAAATGTTTCAGCGAGGTAGCATTAAAAATCTTCTTTCTCAGCAACTCAACGATATATACATTAAGATAATCTTTGTTGAGTTCCTTATTCTTGCACTCTGAACGATGTGTATTACAGCGATATGTTGAGAGCCTTGTTTTACTTCTGCCCGAAAATCTGACCTCTTTTCGTCTTATAGCCGTGTTCGTTCAGATAGTTTATAATCGTACTGTAGCCGTAACCATCAGCAAACATCTGAAAAATTATTTTAGTACTTGTTCTCATAGGAAAAATATGTTATAATAGAAATATGAAAGAAGAAT
>CAMWUB010000208.1 GCA_947177345.1 uncultured Ruminococcus sp.
ATAAACTCAGGCAATGTTGACCCGACAATTGATAATATGCTAAAAATCACGTCGGACGGACGTAAACTCGGTCTTGACCCACGACTGATTGCCCCATCATTTGAGGACAATCCAGATACAAAATTGAATCAGTGTGTTGAAAATGTTGCTCGTATCCATGCTGAAACTGCCAAGGATAAACTTACACAGATTATTTTCTGTGATTTGGGAGTACCACATAAAAATTCTGCTGATACTGAAAAATCTGACGGTACAGAAGAAAAAGACGACAGCAAATCATCTTCTGAAAGGGAATCGCTTGAGGAGGAGTGCGATTTTAATGTATATGATGACATAAAGTCAAAACTGATTGCCAAAGGCATACCCGAAAGCGAAATTGCCTACATTCACGATGCGAAAAATGAAAAGCAAAAAAGTGAACTTTTTGAAAAAGTACGTTCAGGCGAAGTGCGTGTATTGCTCGGAAGTGCGAATTGCGCACACTACGAATAAGTAAAATTACTGATTTCAAGGTATTTCAAATACCAAATACTATTTCAATCTCATTGCTGTTGTGCGAGATATAGACCACTTCTATCATTTCAGCGGCAATATCGTGCTTTTCCTGTACCGAGAGCGTATCCCATACCGCCAGCGGCTCAGCGAGTGGCTTTGTATCAATCGTCTTGTGCTTACGAGCCTTTGTCTGTAATTTGCGTTCAAGTTCCGACTTCTTAGTATGGAGTTCTTTTATTCTCTGCTGAATGTAGGCAAACACCACATCGTCCGCTTCGGCCATTCTGTCCATCAGTGAGCGAATTTCGGTATCAAGTTTCAGAATATCCGTCTTAATGCTCTCAGTTTCCAAATCGGGAGATTCTTTTTGTTTACGGGTGATTTCAAGTTCGTTCATACGCATTGTCATAGCTTCAAAAACTTGTTTTTCAATATCATCGAGCTTTATTTTATATGACCTTGTAACACACTTGTTCACCGTATGCCAGCCACTGTCTACAAGGTATCTGTAGGACAGTCCCGACTTCTTACGCTGAATGTCGATAATCACCGAGAGATTACACTCTTTGCAGCGGATAATGCCGACAAGCCATGAGTTCATTACCTTTCTGTTCGTGTGAAATGAAATATTATTCGCCTTTTTATCCTGTACTATCAACCACATCTCAGACTCAACAAGTCCCTCATGATAACCGACCTTGACATACTTTCCGCCGTCAGCATTATCGTGCATAAAAACACCGTGAATACCATCATAGGCTTCAATATCGTCAATGATTTCATATCCCATAGTATGAAAATAAGCATATACCGATTTGTCAGCACGTACGTAAAGAGGATTTTTCAAAATCGTCGAAAGAGAACCGGTATTCAGCTTGCCATTATGACTTCTGTTCTTTCCACTATATTCATCAGTACGAAGATAGCCTACCTCCGTTTCATGCTCCTTAAAGTATGTGAGAATATCACGGAGCGAGGTTGACGGCTCTGCATACATTTCATAGGCGAGCTTTAACGCACCTGCCTGTTCTGAGGGAACGAGTATCGAGCCTTTCTTGCCATTCACCGTCATACGCTGAGTTGTATACCCGAAAGCCATTGTACCACCCTGATAAAATCCAGTTTCACGACCTCTTGTGTTGTATGCATCAGCAACTCTGCCTGCAATTGTTTCTCTTTCAAATTCTGCAAAGTTCAGGAGATTATTCCTCATCATACGACCTTCTTTAGTGCTTGTGTTAAAAGGTTCAGACAAGGAATATACCGAAACTCCAAGTTTATCAAGTTCTTCACTTACATTCAGATAATCACGTAGATTACGGCTGAAGCGATCATACTTTTTCACTACGATACGGCTGATAAGTCCATCACGGGCATCGCTCATCATCTGCTGAAACGCAGGACGGTGTTCAGTATCTTTTCCAGAAAAGCCATTGTCGCAGTACAGGCGATACACACAGTCCTCACCTACATATCTGATACAATCCTCTTTCTGCGATTCAATGGACAGCGAATTGTTGTCTCTGTCCGCTACGGAACGGCGGACATAAATTGCTGTCACACCGTTGTTGTTTATGATTTTCTTTTTCATCATCGACCTCCGATTGCCTGCAACCGACAGTCGATTTTGCTATATATTCATTATAGCGCAAATCGGCTGTTATTGCAAGTGATTCTGCAAAAATAATTATTCCGATTTGTGCTTTGTAAGAATGTCATAGATGTGATTTATTTTTTCTTGTCTGATTACATCGGAAACATTAACGGGATACTTGATAATAATCTTTGTACCCTTGTCGGTCATGATGACCTTATCTGCCTTTTCTCTATCTATGGCAGTTGTTATTTTTTTCATAGCGAATTTTCTCCTTAGCATCTCTTTCTCTAAGCTGTCAGAGTGAGGGTGTCGCTTTCTTTCTCTTACCCTCTTTATAGCCGTGCAGAATCAGCACGATAGCCGATTTGAGTATTTACACGGCTATGCTTGTTTTGTTGTCGGATATATGTTAATTCTCACAATGATTTTTCTTTCCGAAGAAAGAAGTCTGTTTGATAGTTTCTTCATTGGCAAAATTACCAATCCCGATATTATCATCAATACTGCTTTCTTTATTAGTAATATCAGTTGTACCAAGCTTTGCAGCCTGTTTGTGTTCATTTGCAAGAATATCAAGCAGGTCACGACCTGAACTGTTGTACTGCTCACATAGTGACAGATAAGTCAGCCGGGCATTCTCTTCAGTCAGTTTTTTCTTCCTCGCAGTATCACGCTTAATGCTTTCTTCGAGCTTCTGAATCTTCTGCTCATTCTCAGCAATCTTCTCCAAATAAAGTGCCATATTATCACCTCACATTTGCTTGAATTTTTGATTTGGGTTTCCTCATACTGCAATTATAGCACGCTAATATTTAAGAATCAAGCCGCAATAACTCACAAAGTTTTGTTCACAGATTGTTAATAATAAACCGATGAAAATTTGACTTCAAAAAATCAGAATCACGATATTATGCGGAAAACACCGTTTCGTCATTTTAACCGAGGATTTTTTTGTGATTCAAAGAAATTTGAAATTTCATATTGACGAGTGCGGAATTATCTGTTATAGTGGTAATCGGGAATACCGAAAAAACCAAAAAATGCAGTGTTTCAAACTTGCTGAAATAAAAAATTTTTGAGAATGAAATTTCAAAAAAATGAAAATTCGCCCGCAGGGGCGAAATCTATTGTAGCAAGCACGGTATTGTGTGGGTACAGAAACTGTAAACCGCACACAATACACAGCTTGCAAGTGGACACCCCTTGAACCCCGATTTTGAAAACAGACAGAGAAAGGAAAATTGAAAAATGGAAGAAAAGAATAAGAGAAACAAGTACCTGAAAATTCGTGTCAGTGAGGAAGAAATGGACGCTATCAAAAAGAAGTTTCAGAACAGTGGAATGGACACACTCAGCGGTTTTGTCCGTGCTATGATATTCGAGGGCTATATCGTTCAGATGGACGAAAACGAACTTAAGCAAATTCATAAATTAGCAAGTAACATTGCAAGTAATATCAATCAAATAGCTGTTCGTGTAAACAGCACGGGCAAGATTTACGACAATGATATTTCTGAGATCAAGGACGGAGTGAATCAGCTTTGGCGGCCACTTCGCTTTTTGCAAACCGAAATTTTGAAATTGAAGCATTGACTGATAACCATTCAAATGAAAATGCTGTCGGGAATAATCCCAACAGCACTAAAAGTTGATATATAATTTTGCACTGAATTTACATTTGAAAATGCTGCGCATTTCACAAAAATTATTACAATCGTTCCATAGAGATGGACTCTTAGAATTTAAGCTGATATAATGGCATCAAAAGAAAAATTATTATTGAGCGGTTACTTTATGAAGATAATAGTTATGTTGAAAATATCTGAATTTGCAATGTCGAGAACAAGCCAAGTCACTACTATGTATAACGGCAAGCGTAAGTTCTGGATGAACTATGAAGAAGCGAAAGCGTATTTCTTTGAAATGATGCTGTCCACGAATGGGTAGGAACACAACCGAGCAGAGTGCGTTTACATTCAACTTCTACACAGTCTTGATGAGTGTTCGGACGAGGACGAATAAAGAAAATATAAGCCGTGTAGAATGCAAGTATTCTACACGGCTTATTCTATTATTC
>CAMWUB010000209.1 GCA_947177345.1 uncultured Ruminococcus sp.
AAATATATCAGTTTTTTTATAGTCTGATGTTTTTTTGATAAATATTAAAATATTTAATTAATATATCCGGAAACATACCCCTGAAAATCAGGGGCATTTAATTTATATAAGCATACTCATATCATAGAGACCGGCAGGCTGGTCTTTAAGGAATACACCGGCATTTATTGAACCCTCAGCGAAAACGGTTTTTGAGGTTGCGGAGTGCGAAAGAGTTATAACTTCGTCGTGACCGGCAAATATAACATCATGTTCGCCTACGATTGTGCCACCTCTTATAGCGTGCATACCGATTTCAGACTTATCACGTTTCTGACGGCGTGAATGTCTGTCGTAAACGTAATGTTTGGAATTGTCGAGAGTTTCGTTAATGGCGTTAGCGAGCATAATGGCGGTACCTGACGGTGCGTCAATTTTCTGATTATGATGTTTTTCAACAATTTCAATATCGAACTGATTACCGAGTACTTTAGTAGCTTTTTTTGCCAACTCAACGAGCAGGTTTATACCCAGTGACATATTGAAAGTAAAGAATACCGGAATCTGTTGCGAAGCGGATTTGATTTTCTGAATCTGTTCGTCGCTGTAACCGGTAGAGGCTACAACAATAGGTGTACCGGTATTCAGACAGTATTCAAGCAGACCGTTAAGGGAAGCCGGATTTGAGAAATCAATAATAACGTCGGGTTTAACAGGGAGTTCCGCCGGTGTGGGAACTATCGGGAAATCAGCATACTGTTCAGTGTATAGGTCAATACCGGCTACTACTGTACAGTCTTCACGGTTCTGAACGCAGTTGTAAATGGTCTTACCCATTTTGCCGTTAGCACCGCATATAGCAATATTAGTCATTTTTTCAGCTCCTAATTAAATTTTTAACTTTTTGATTTTTCTTGTCAATGACAGCGATTACTGCCGAAACGGTCAGCAATACGCAGGGGATTACATAAATAAAAGTTTTTTCGTCCATGAAAAACAGTACGGCAAACGGAAAAAGCAGAATCGCCGAAGCAATATACAGACTGGCATTACATTTTTTCACCCTGAAAAGTGCGGAAATGGTAAAAAGATATACAAAAGGTAGAATTGCATATACAAAATCCATTATTGAACCAACACCGGAATTACCTTCATGACGTTCAATGAAACCGAACCTCAGAAGAAATTCACGTTGAAAACCACTGTTGAAAATAACGTAAAAAAACGGTACAAGAATTGCCGACAGAGCGGTAATTTTAGAAATTGTCATTAACTTTGTTTTCTGTAATCCCTCACGATTTCCTTTCCTATTTCTGTCAATATATACGATTACTGCCGAAACTGCAATCAATATACACGGAACGGCAAAGAATAAAAAATAAGCGTAATCAAGTGTCGATATAACCAATGTAGAGGGAAGAAGTACCGTCGCCGACAGAAAATAAAATAAAGAATTGTTTTTCCTGATTCCTAAGAATGTAAAGAAATATTCAAACGGAATACATAAGAAAAGTATAGAGTTTAAAACAATCATCGGGAAAAAACCGTCACCGTACTGTGCAAAATCGAAAATATCTTTTATATCCGTTCTGATTGATTCAGTAAAGATTGCGGTAAAAATCTGAATAACCAGTGCGATACATGAAATTATTTTAGCAGTCCTTATATAATTCATAATTATGAATTGATAAGACCGTGTTTTTCGAGAGTTTTTCTTAAAACTGCCTTGTGTTCTTCGGACATATCGCATAAAGGCATACGGCAAGAACCTACATTAACACCGGTCATATTTACGGCTTCCTTGACAGGTATCGGATTTACTTCTATGAAAAGAGCATTTATTAAGTCGAGGTATTCAAGCTGAAGTTCAGTAGCCTTTGCGAAATTATTGTCAACACAGTACTGTACCATATCATGAACCTGTTTCGGAATAACGTGTGATGCAACGGAAATAACTCCCTTAGCACCGAGCGACATTAACGGTACTATCATATCGTCGTTACCGCTGTAAACGTCGATAACGTCACCGCATTCGGCGAGGAGTTTGGCACAGTAACTTATATTTCCGCTTGCTTCCTTGACGGCTACAATATTCTTGTGTTCAGCGAGTTTCTTAATAGTAGAGACCTCAAAGCCCATACCGGTACGACCAGGGATATTGTAAAGGACTATCGGAATATTAACGGCATCTGCGATAGCGGTGAAGTGCATAATAAGACCTTTTTGTGTGGTCTTGTTGTAGTACGGAGTAACAAGAAGTAAAGCGTCAGCCCCGACAGCTTCGGCTTCCTTAGAGAGTTCGACAGCATATTTTGTATCGTTGCTACCAGTACCGGCGATAACCGGTACTCTGCCTGCGGTTTTTTCTACTGCATAACGGATACATTCAAGATGTTCCTCGTCGGTCATGGTAGAGGCTTCACCGGTAGTACCGCAAATAATGATAGCATCGGTATTATTTTCAATCTGATAGTCAATCATTTCGCCGAGACGGTCATAATTTACAGAGCCGTCCTCATTGAACGGAGTAATAATAGCTATACCGGCTCCGGTAAAAATAGTATTCTTCATAGAAACGCTCCTTTTTTAGATATTTAAAGTAAAAACATTCCAGTCATTATCGGGTTTCAACCCATGGGATTCATAAAATCCGGCAGATTTTTTATTCCATACAGCACATTTAAGTTCAATCTGTACACAGTCATTGGAAACGGCAATTTCCTTGGCTTTTCCGATAAATTTTCCGCCGATTCCGTAACCTCTTGAATTTTCACGGATATATAAATCTTCGATATAAAAAATCTTACGTCCGGAAAAAGTAGTATATTTATAGAAAGCATTCATTACGCCGACGGGTTCATTGTCAGCATATGCAATGAAACTCATAAGAGTACTGGATTCAACAAGTTCACGGAAACGCATATTTGTCATAGTGAAAATATCGAGTGCATTATGGTACTCCATAAGTTCACGTGTGAGTAAATATGCGGTATCCGTTTCAGAAAGTGAAGTAGATTTTATTTCAGTCATCAGTCAAAATAGCCCTTGGAAGCGAGGAGTTCGGCAAGAAGTACAGCACCACCGGCAGCACCTCTTAAAGTATTATGTGAGAGACATACGAATTTATAATCAAACTGTGTATCTTCACGGAGACGTCCTGTAGAAACTGCCATACCGTTTTCAAGATTTCTGTCAAGTTTTGCCTGCGGTCTGTTGTCTTCCTCAAAGTAGTGTATAAACTGCTTAGGTGCGGACGGTAATTCAAGTTCCTGCGGTACGCCTTTGAAGTCAGCCCATAATTTCAGGATTTCTTCCTTGGTAGGTTTCTGTTCAAAACTTACGAAAACAGCGGCTGTGTGACCGTCTGAAACAGGAACTCTGAGGCACTGTGTAGTGATTGACGGCGTATCAGTCTTGACGATTTCATTTCCCTGAATTTTTCCCCATACTTTAAGTGGTTCCTGTTCAGATTTTTCTTCTTCACCGCCGATATATGGGATAAGGTTATCAACCATTTCCGGCCATGTATCGAAGTTCTTACCTGCTCCGGAAATAGCCTGATATGTACAGGCGAGAACGTTTTTCAGACCGAATTTACGGAGAGGGTGGAGTGCCGGAACATAACTCTGAATGGAACAGTTAGACTTTACGGCGATAAAGCCCCTCTTAGTACCGAGGCGTTCTCTCTGTGATTTTATGATTTCAATGTGTTCAGGGTTTATTTCCGGAACAACCATAGGAACATCAGGAGTAAATCTGTGTGCGGAGTTGTTGGAGACTATCGGACATTCAGCCTTTGCGTAAGCCTCTTCGAGAGCCTTTATTTCGTCCTTTTTCATATCGACTGCACAGAAGCAGAAATCAACCATACCGGCGATTTTTTCTATGTCTGATGTTGCGTCGAGAAGTACCATATTTTTCATTGATTCAGGCATAGGAACAGCCATTTTCCAACGGTTGCCTACGGCTTCCTGATAAGTTTTTCCGGCACTTCTCGGTGAGGCGGAAAGGACTTTCACATTAAACCACGGGTGATTTTCAAGCAGAGTTGCAAACCTCTGACCTACCATACCGGTAGCACCTATGATGCCGACGTTATACTGTTTCATAAAAAAAACATCTCCTTGTAAAAATTTATAAAAATAATAAAAACCTGTTGCAAACAGGCTTATCATACGTTATAATAG
>CAMWUB010000210.1 GCA_947177345.1 uncultured Ruminococcus sp.
GAAATGATAAACTTAATGAAATTCTTAATTCTGTGGACAGTAAGCTGAAACCGGAAAATAAATCTTTCAGGTGGGAAGATGAAATAAATTCCGTTCTTGAAAAACGTTCCGATAATAACGATATTGAAGAAATTTTGAAAAGTATTTCTACAGAATCAAAAAAAACAGAACCTGTTATTAAAAAAATTCCGAAAAAAATAATTTCCCATGCAAATGACCCTGAAGAACTCGTTGAACAGATTACAGTAGGAAAAAAAGTTACTGAATTAAGTCAGCAGAAGAAAAATATTCCCGAAGAATCAGATAAAATTCATGAAGATAAAAAAAGTAACACTCTTGTATATAATACACTGGTCAGAAAAATTCCGGAAAAAGAAGTAATACCGGTAATGGCGGAAAATAATGTAAAAAAAATACCCCGACTTGAAAACAATATCAGACGTGAACCAGTCGCACCGGCAGACAATGCTAAAAAAATTCCGGTAAAAAAACCGGTAAAAAAACAACCGGAAAAGAAACCTCCGGAAACAAAAAGGAAAAAATCATTTATGGAAAAATTTCTTGACCTTTTTCCACAGAAAGAAGATTCTGTACTCGAAAAAATAAGAAAAGTTGTTTTTTTGTGTTCGATAGTCGCAATAGTTGTATGCGGATATATGGTAGGCGATTATTATATTGACCTCGGTAAAAGTAAAAATCTTCATGAAGAAATTGCAAGCATTTATGAACCGTATCACCCACCCGTACCTGCTCAGAACGTTTCAACAATCTATGAACCGGATTATGAACGTGAATATAGTTTCCTCGACGGTGCAAGAAAATTACTTGATATGAACCCTGATGTTGTAGGCTATATAACTATTCCCGATACTCTGGTAGCCAATCCTGTTATGCAGTATACTGACAATGAAAAGTATCTTGACCAGAATATTAACGGCGATACCTCAAGAGCAGGTGAAATTTTTCTTGACTACAGAAACAATTTCGACAAAGTAGTTGATAATAAACTTTCTGTTGAAAATTCAGATAATCTTGTTATATACGGTCATAACATGGGTAATGATACAATGTTTGGCTGTTTGAAGTACTATCAAAGAAATTCCGGATATTATAATCAGCACCCTGTTATATATCTCAACTCCAATTATGAATGTTACACCTATAAGATATTTGCTTATTTTATTCTCGATGCTATGGACGAATCGGAAACGGCTTACGACTGCTGGAATAAATTCGATTTTGACGATGAACAGGATTTCTATAATTTTGTGAACGAAGCTAAGAAAAGAACTCTTACACTTAATGATGTAGATGTTCAGTATGGTGATAAGATTCTTACACTTTCAACGTGTAATACTATTCTCGGAGACCGTGGAAGACTTATAGTAATGGGCAGACTGCTCCGTGACGGTGAGGACACTCTAGAGGGTACACAACAGAGTGTACAGAATACAAATATAAAATGGCCGTCAATATATTATCAGCAGAAACCTAATGAAAGATATAACCCTGATGCTGAATTTATCCCATATGGTTGATAAGGAGTGATTTATTTATGAAACCAATGAAAATTATTTCTATAGTATCGGCTTGTGTAGCAGTTACTGCACTGTCCGTATCGGTACTGATGATGAGACAGAAAGAAGAAGAGATTTTCATTCCGGAAGTATCTGTTGAAGAATCTGAACCCGAACAGCAGGAAGAAACATCGCAACCAACAATAGAAGTATCAGAACCGGAAACAGAAAATGAAGCTATAGAAGTATATGATGATGTAAATGCTTATGAATACGTCAACGCAAACAGAAGATATTCCCCTGACGGTCAGACGAAACCAAGGATAATTTATGATAAACTTAATCTTCCGGTATATGAGTACGTCCCTAATAATACCGGTATGGACAGAACCTATGAAGATTTAATAAAACGTAATGATGATGTAGTAGGCTGGTTAAGAATTAATAATACTCAGGTAAATTATCCGCTCCTGATAGACCCCGGTGATATAACCCCTGGTATGGGTTATGGTAATCAGTATGTGGAATACAATGAATTTTATTTACATCATAATATAGACAGGCAATATCTCTTTGAGGGTAATATATATATGGATTGCCGTGATAATTTCGGAGCTGTTGAGGGTCTGCAATCGGAAAATATAGTAATTTACGGTCATAATATGCTGAATGGCTCACAGTTCGGGAATTTGCGTTACTATAAGGATACCAGTTACTACTGGAGCAATCCTTTTGTATACCTCGATTCAATATATAGAAGTTACGAATATGTTATAGTTTCGTTCTGTATAACGAGCGGTAATGCTGATACCGATTTCCGTTACTGGGATATGGAAGAACTCGATACACAGGAAGACTTTGATTATTACGTGAACAGAATAAAACGTGACCAGTTACTTGATACTGGTGTTGATATACATTATGGCGATAAACTTCTTACACTTTCAACGTGTCACGCCGATGAGGATAATACAAGATTCATAATCCTTGCAAGAAGATTACGTGATGGCGAATCAACAAGTAGTTTTTCTACTATTCAGAAGTCTTGATTACATAAGGAGATTTTTATGAAAAAAAATAAATCAGGAAATATAAAGGCTTTTCTTTCTGCACTGGTAATGTGTTCCGTCACTATATGCGGACAGTCCGTAAATGCAGTAGGTGAGGAAGATTTACAGGGAGTACCATACGGAAACGAACAGATTCCGACGGAAGATGATACTACTACAGATATTCCGACTGAAATTCCGTCGGAAACTGCCACGGATATTCCGACAGATGATACCACAGATAGTTTAGAACCTGCTCCGGTTATTGAAACTCCTGCTGACCCTTACAGTAAAAAATCGGACAGAAGAAAAAAATCGTCTATAAGTTCGTATGATTCAAGCCTTTCGACAGTAAGCTATGAATTTTCATATCCGGAATATACATATGAGGAAGATTTTTCAAACTATAACGCCATTGAACAGTATGCAAAGGCTAAACAGGATATGATAGCTTCATTCCGTACCGGAAATCCTGTTACTTCCGTAAAGCGTGAAAAAAGTGATGATATTATGAAATTCGGACACGTCGGTGAAATACCTGTATCAAGCGGAAACAAACCTAAGGATGTTGATATGTCCGGTGAATTTACTTTCGTAACATACGGCTGGGGTCATGGTGTCGGAATGAGCCAGAACGGTGCGGATTTCTATGCGACTTATGCCGGTTGGTCATATCAGGATATTCTTGCACATTACTACCCTAATACATACTTGATGAATACCGGTCTGACCGAATACGAGGAACTTACTATAGACGGTCAGCCAGCCGGTGATACTTTGTCAGTAGTAGCACAGATTGTAAACAGGGAAATCGGTGGTTCTATGAATTACGAGGCAATAAAGGCACAGGCGGTAGCCGTATATACTTATATAAAGTACCACAATGACGATTCCGCTGACCTGCTCGGAAAACCTGACCCGCCACAGATAGTAATTGATGCCTGTAATGATGTTCTCGGTGAGGCTCTCTATTATAACGGCAGTTATGCTCTTACTATGTTTTCAGCGTCAACAGGTGGCTGTTCCGCAAACTGTGGCGAAATATTCTATGGTGATATTCCGTATCTGATAAGCGTTCCGAGTGATTACGATGCACAATATGACCCGCATTACGGTACAGTTATGTATTATCCGGCAACGGAAGTAAAAAGACTTATCGAGAATGAATATAATATAACCCTTTCGGACGACCCGAAAAACTGGATTGAACCGTTGTATTCTTCTCAGACAGGCTATGTCACCGAAGTAAACATAGATGACCAGTTATCAGTAAAAGGCTATGAGCTGAAACTTCTTCTTGATTTGAAATCCGCTAAATTCAACGTTACATATAACTGATTTTATAATGTTTCAAGTCTTTGAGTATACAGACTTTCCGTCATGTACTCGGAGACTTGTTCATATTTTTCAGGAACAGTTTACAGATTTGTTATAATGTAAAATTAATTAATAAAAATCATGAACATATATTCTGTAAAACTATAGCTTAAGATGTTTTTTGTGGATATTGACAAATAAATCTGTCTGTAAGTGGTTGACAATTGTATGATATTACAT
>CAMWUB010000211.1 GCA_947177345.1 uncultured Ruminococcus sp.
GCATCATATTGTGCCATACATACAAAGTGAACATTAAAGAAACCATTCTTTCTTTCAAAGCCTGTGAAATCAGGGTCAACAAATGCTCTTGTAATCTGTCTCGCACGGTCAGGGCGGAAATTGAAGAAAATAACACTGTCATTTTCTTTAATCTGTTCACCACCGTCAATGACTGTAGGTAACATAAATTCGTCTGTTACACCGTTTGCGTACGAATTTTTAATAGCCTGTATCGGTTCGCTTTCCTTGACACCCTCGCCGTAAACAAGTGCGGAATATGCCTTTTCTACTCTGTCCCATGCATTATCCCTGTCCATAGCGTAGAAACGTCCGGCAATGGTGGAAATTTTTCCTAGACCGATTTTATTTAATTCTTCAACGGTCTGTTCCATGAACTCAGAAGCAGATGACGGCGGTACGTCTCTACCGTCAAGAAATGCGTGAATATATACCTTTTCAAGACCGTTTTTCTTAGCCATTTCAACAAGTCCGAAAAGATGTTCCATATGGCTGTGTACGCCACCAGGGGAAAGAAGTCCCATAAGGTGAAGTGCGGAATTTTTTTCCTTGCAGTTTGCCATAGCGTCAAGGAGAGCCTTGTTTTCAAAGAAAACGCCGTCTTTTATATCCTTTGAAATCTTTACAAGCATCTGATAAACAATTCTGCCTGCTCCTATGTTTGTGTGTCCGACTTCGGAATTGCCCATCTGACCGTCAGGAAGTCCTACATCGAGACCACTCGCACCGATAAGTGTATGAGGTCCTTGTTTATACTTGTCAATGTTAGGAGTGTTCGCACTGCTTATAGCATTGCCGTAATCCGACGGATTATAACCGAAACCGTCCATGATAATAAGTGCCACTGGTTTTTTTGACATTTTTAATCAGTCCTTTCTTAGATTATTCAGTACCAGAATACAGCAAGTCCGGAATCATAATCAAGCATACAGCCTTTACTGTAATAAGCCGGTACTTTATATATTATAGCCTTTTCAAAATCGTGTATATGTTCGGATTGTAATTGTGAAAATACGTGTCGAGGTAGTTCTTCCGGACATTTCAGCCATAAATTGCTATTTTCTTTATCGGACATATGTGCTGTATGACGTTCCGCTTTTTCATAAGAATTGAAATGTTCTTCGTAATTTTTCAGCGTATTTTTATCCGTATGGAATATCAGATAAGCGTCTGCATGATAGTCCTGAGCAGGTATACTTCCTTTTGTGATAAATAAATAATCGTCGCATTTTTCCGGCATACTTTCAGGAAGAAAATTCCCGATATTATGTACACCGTAATTGTAGCAGAAACGTTTTACAGGATACATTGATTTTGTGTAGTTGAAATTTATTAAAATAACCGGTGCAATAAAACCTGATACAAAAATGATTATCGCTATTATCCGGAGTACAATAACCGGTATTTTTAAGTGACCGTATTTTTTATGAATCTTATACAACAGTACAAGTACAATATTAACAGGAAGCCCTATTTTAAATAGTACAGTTGTTATTCCGCTTGTATACATCAGAAACATTATACCGCCGAACATTGTCAGAGTAACTATAAGAACATTTATGCTATTCCATTTATTGTCTTTTATTTCATTCGTGGAATCTTTCATAGCTGTCACCTCTTTGAAAAGGCAGTGGGTAAACATAAAATTCACCCACCGGAAAAAATTATTTCAGAATCAGCCGTTTACAGCAGCTTGTACAATTGTATTGAAGTCTTCAGCCTTGAGTGATGCACCGCCGATAAGTCCGCCGTCGATGTCAGGTTTTGCGAGGAGTTCAGCACAGTTTTTAGCGTTCATAGAACCACCATACTGGATTGTTATACCGTCTGCAACTTCCTGATTGAAAAGTCCGGCGATTGTCTTACGAATAAATGCACATACGTCCTGTGCCTGCTCCGGAGTTGCAACCTTACCAGTACCGATAGCCCATACAGGTTCGTAAGCGATAACTACATTCTTTATACACTTTTCGCAAGTACCCTGTAAAGCGATTTTAGTCTGCATAGCGATTACTTCTTCAGTAATGCCCTGTTCTCTCTGTTCGAGGGTCTCGCCTACGCAAAGGATAGCCTTTAATCCGCCACCGATTGCGGCAAGGAGTCTCTTGTTTACAGTTTCGTCAGTTTCGCCGAAATACTGTCTTCTTTCGCTGTGTCCGATAACAACGTACTCTACACCGAGTTCTGCGAGCATATCGGCGGAAATTTCACCTGTAAATGCTCCGCTCTTTTCAAAGTGAACGTTTTCAGCACCTACCTTTACATTTGAACCGGCTGTTGTATTGATAGCTGTTTCGAGGTTTGTGAAAGGTACGCAGGCGATAACTTCAACATTACCCTCTGCATTGGCAACGAGTGGCTTGATAGCTTCGAGAAGTTCCTTAGCTTCCGGACGTGTCTTGTTCATTTTCCAGTTACCAGCAATAATTGCCTTTCTTGTTGACTTGTTCATTTCAATTAACTCCTTTTAATTAATATTATTATCTTCGTCTGTACTGTTCGTGTTGCAGTTTTTGTAATTGCTTATATCATTGTGGCAACCATTATACGCACCTATCGCAATACCATTTTTAACGGGTGCGATAAGTATTCCGGCTACCACTCCGGCAAGAAAACATACAATTGATAACAGCATGACTTCCGAAGAATAATTTTCTTTTATTTTGTCTGTCAGTTTCATATATACACCATTGCATATAAGGGCGAATATTTCTACCCGCCCTTTTTTTGAGATTGAATTACTTTTCAGCGATTACTGCAACACCAGGGAGTACCTTTCCTTCGAGGTATTCGAGAGATGCACCGCCACCTGTTGAAATATGGCTCATCTTGTCAGCAAAACCGAGTTGCATTACTGCTGCTGCGGAATCACCGCCACCGATAATTGTAGTAGCGTCTGTTTCAGCGAGTGCCTCAGCAACTGCTATTGTACCTTTTGCGAGTACAGGGTTTTCAAATACACCCATAGGTCCGTTCCATACAACTGTTTTAGCAGTCTTTACAGCATCGGCGAAAATCTGCTGTGTTTCTTTACCGATGTCAAGACCCATTTTTCCGTCCGGAATCTTGCTGGAATCAACGTTTTCAACTTCGATTTCAGCATCTATCGGATTCGGGAAAGAATCTGCTACTTCTGTATCTACCGGAAGAAGTATCTTCTTTCCGAGTGCTTCAGCTTTTGCAAGCATTTCCCTACAGTATTCGAGTTTTTCGTCGTCAACGAGTGATTTTCCGATTTCACCACCGTTAGCCTTTATGAATGTATAAGCCATTCCGCCACCGATTATAAGTGTATCGCACTTTTCAAGGAGGTTTGAAATAACATTCAGCTTGTCTGCAACCTTTGCACCACCGAGGATAGCTACAAACGGTCTTTCAGGAACTTCTACAGCGTTTCCGAGATACTGAATTTCTTTCTGCATGAGATAGCCGACTGCTGTTTCCTCGACAAACTTTGTAACACCTGCTGTAGATGCGTGGGCTCTGTGTGCAGAACCGAAAGCGTCCATAACGAAAACTTCATTGTCTACGAGGTCAGCGAGTTCCTTTGAGAAGTCCTCACCGTTCTTTGTTTCCTCTGCACCACGGAATCTTGTGTTTTCGAGTACAACGATTTCACCATTATTCATTTCAGCGACTGCTTTCTTAGCGTTTTCGCCTACTACTGTATCATCAGCAGCGAAAACAACCTTTGTGTTTACGAGTTCTGCGAGTCTTGCGGCTGCCGGAGCAAGTGAGAACTTAGCCTCCGGACCGTTCTTCGGCTTGCCGAGGTGTGAACACAGTACAACCTTTGCACCGTTCTCAACGAGTTTGTTGATTGTCGGAAGTGCTGCCTGTATTCTGTTATCATTTGTGATAACGCCGTCTTTGAGCGGTACGTTGAAGTCTACTCTTACGAGTACCTTTCTGCCGGTAACATTAACGTCTTCGACAGTAACCTTGTTTAATCCTGCCATTAGTATGACATCCTTTCATATTATGATTGCGAAGCTTGACAGCTCACAATAATATTGTACATCATTCTGTAAAATTTTTCAAGTACTTCTGAAAATTTTTTCATGAATTTTCTGAAAACTTTTACAGAGTTATTTT
>CAMWUB010000212.1 GCA_947177345.1 uncultured Ruminococcus sp.
AAAATATTTTTATTTAATAATGCTTAAAATATTCCCCTGCCGTAATGACAGGGGGAAAATATTTATTCTTCTTTTTCTTCGTTGTCGGTGTCTGAATCTTCTTCGGATTCTTCTTCGTCATTATCGGAATTTTTCTGAATCAGTTCCTGTTCAGAAACAGCTCCTTTAGTCTTGATAATCTGTACTTTTTTCTTAGATGATTCTTCTTTGTTTCCGGATTCCGTATTTTCCTTTTCTTTCTGAAGTGCTATGAGAATTTCATTATTCTTTTTGTCATACATATAGAAAAGTACCATTATTCCTATACCGAGAATCAAAGTGAACATACCAAGATTGAAACCAGGGGGTGTATACTTCATAGTAATAGTGTGTTCACCGGCAGGAAGTTTAAGACCTATTGTTGATTCGAGAGCGATAACCTTTCCGGTTTCTGCGTTGGAATCATTCTGATAACGTATAGTACCGTCTTCATTGGTTATTTCTGTTATGAGGTCATTAGCTTTTTTGCCGTCTATTTTTAGTGTCCAGCCGTCTTCATACGGAATTGTAGTGAATAACATCTGACCTTCAGCGATATTTACAGTGCCTTCAAGATAGCGGTCATTTGATTTTTCAGTATTTACTATAAACTGATGCTGTTTAAGCTGTTCAATATCATTATGGAATGCTTCATAATCGAGATTATAAAGCTGTAAACCGCCGTTCTCTTTGAACATGAAGTGTTCATTTGAACCTACATAATTTGCACTGCCCTCTGTCTTTGTGATTGTGAAACGTACTTCAACTTCAGTACCGGCAGAGTATGAACCAAGTCTTACAATAGGTCTTATGTGGTCTTTGAGGTAGTTTCCGTATTCCTGATGATTATAATAATTGCCGTTTTCGTCCTTATCGGTAGATACCCATATATTAACACCTTTATAGAAATCACTGTCTATGTGCATATATAAAGGACCGTCATAGAGGGTAGTAATATGCATATTTACAACAGGGTCAATAGCATTCGGGAGAGCGTCATAAGCATGGTGAACCTTGCTCTGAATAACATTACCGTTTTCGTCGGTAGGTGAATAAATACTGTGTCTTACTTGATTCGGGTCAAATACGGAATCACCCTCATATGCTTCAGGCTCAAGACGTTTATAATATTCCTTGAAACCGTTTATAGTGATAGCACCTGTTTCAGAAGTCTGGAAATCTGTGTTTCCTGTAAGCGTACTGAGGAAGATATTCATGCTGTTAAACTGGTTATCATTGCCGAGGTGTCCTAACATTAATAACTCTTCACTTGCACCGTAAGCGACTGAAAGAGCGTCCTTGTTTTCGTAGATGTCAAGAGTAGTTTCATTGCCGTTGTTGTTGATATAGGTTGTTTCGGTTACTTTTTCGTAATAAGGGTCAAGCAGTGAACGATTACTGGAATTTCTGTTCGGGTCGTCGACTACATACTTTATACCTAAAAGTGAATCCGCAACGACGTTATTTCCCTTGTACTGTGTTTCATAACTCTGTGTGAAATATCCTAAAGCATCGGCAAAATTGATTGCTTTAGCGTTCATTACAGAACTTGAATGCGAAATACCTTTAAGACCATATGCAAGGTTATCATTTACACAACGCTGATAAGTCTTTTCGGAGCGGTAGAATCCGTCGTCATATTCTTCGAGATAGTTCACAACGTCCGGAGCGGACATTATCTCGTCATAAGTGGATTTGTCTGAATATGCGACTTCCTTGTTAATCTTCTTGAAAGTATCGTAGGCGTTATAACCAGCCTCAAAGAACACAACACACGCCACGGCAATGGACATAGCATTTCTTGCCGATTTTTTCTTGGCGTTGCTGTAGAAGTACAGATAGATAAGATATACAGCCACGAGGAGTACACCGAAAACAAGCGTACCCAGCCATAATTCTTCATGTGTGTCGCTGTGATATGTTTCAGTAGTCTTGTATGGAACTGTAGCAACGTACTTGTATTTGTCCTCATTGTAGTTGTATTTCGGCATACGTTCATTGAAGAACGCCACCAGAACGGCTATACCGGCGAAAACCCCGACAACATTTCCTATTGAAAGTTTATAGCCGTCAAGATGTGAGAATACTTCAGAAGCCATTGCCACGAATACAAACGACAGCAGGAAAGAATATCTGTAAGGTAACCAGTTAGGGTCTTGTCCGCCGTGCCATAACATATTTATAGGCTTTACGTACATACTTGTAATCATAATGATTGTGAGAAGTCCGTAACCTATTTTATTGTTTGTTTTTATTTTCTTGTTCATGAAGAACAGCGGTAAGAGTGTAAGAGTAAGCACACCGCAGTAAATTTCCGGTCTGCCGTACATTCTTGAACCTTCGTCAACGTTTACTGAATAGTACTGGTTCGGGAGCATTGTTGCTATTAATTCGAGTAACTCAAACATATGGCGGTAACTGAAATCCGGTTCGGAGAAGTTGAATTTACCGTTTGAAAGTCCGTTATAAACCGGCAGTATCATGAATATACTACACATAAGAACTACAATAGTCGAGAGAGCCATACGGCAGAAAGTCCTGAAATACTCACCGGCATTTTTGAACTTCCTTTTTGTACCGAAAAACAGATAGTAGAAGAAGTAAATCGCTACAAATATCGCTATCATGTAACCGATATAAAATTCCGCTACAAACATTATCGCAAGTGGTATGATGTAGTTTAATTTTCTGCCGTCGTCAATCAGATACTCCACGCCGAGAATTATGAACGGTAAGAATACAGGTCCGTCAATCCACATCGGGTCAATAAGCTGTATCGCTACGTAACTCATCAGGGCGTACATCGTCGAGAATATTATCGATTGCATAGCCGGTACGTTTTTTGACTTCTGTGCGTATATACAGAATGCAAGTCCGGCGGTACCGACTTTACATAACTGCATTATCATCATCGCTTCAAGTAACATACTTCTCGGCATTAGAATTACAATCAATGTGAACGGGCTTGCGAGATAGTAACCTGTTATACCCATGAACTCACCGGAGAGGTTACGGCTCCAGTTATAGAACACACTGCCGTCACCCCAGAATGCGTCACGGATAGCTTCAAAGTAGTAAATATACTGTCCGTTTAAGTCGAGGGCGAGTACGGAGCGTTCATTGAATGGGTAGATGCCGAAAAAGGCATACGCTATAAGTGTAAGCAGAGCAGGTATCAGGAATGCTAAGACGTAATAAAGTGGTTTGTACTTGACTTTCGTTTTCGACGCTATAACATCTGATGCCGTAAATGCCGGCTTCTGCTTTGAGCCGGTTTTTGATTTTGACAATTTTATGCCTCCTTTTCTAAGGGGAAAGATTTTGAAATTCTGTAAAAAAGCCTTATAAGCCGTAATCCCCTATTTTATCATTAACCATTATACTATACTTTTTCCGATAATGCAAGAGATTATTTCAATTTTCATATTCAGTAACTGAAATCCCTTTGTCTTCAAGTAATTTTATGTTATTGTCTGAAATATCTCCTTCAACTTTTAACACTTTCAGGGAATCCATTTCAAGCAGACCTGATATATCTTCTATGCTGTCTAAATAGAAATATAATTCTTCAATATAATCGAAGTCCGCAAATATTGAACTGTCTTTCAAAACATACTCGTGAAAACTTGCGTCTATAATATAATCAGAAATTGTTGAACCTATTATAGATAATTTTTTAAGTGATTTACATTCCGCTAATGGTTTAAGATTTTTAATATCCTTTGAAAATAATGTTATTTTAGAAATTGTATCACTGTTAAAACCTGTAAAATCAACATCAAAACAATCATGTATGTATAATTCTTCTACATTATTAAATGAGTTGATTTTTTCAATATCTGCACTGCCTATATAAGAAAGAAATATCTCTAAGTACTTCATATTAGGAAAATCGTTAAGTTTTGAAATTGTGTTTTCTTTAGTATATTCTAATTGCATTTCCTCAAGTTCAGTACATTTGTTTACTTCTCTTATATCGGTAATGTCACATTCTATAAAATAGTCAACATCATCTTTTTTTGTAAGGTTAGTGCCTCTTATTGTCTTAATATCGTTCCGGTAGACTTTTTTATTTATTACCGCATAATGTGTA
>CAMWUB010000213.1 GCA_947177345.1 uncultured Ruminococcus sp.
ATATGTTATAATAAAGATAATCAGTAAACCTGATTGATATTTTAAACAGAAAGGAACGATTCTTAAAATGAGAGTACGTGAAAATCTCAAACGTGGGACAGTTGAAATGGTACTGCTCCACCTGCTCAGTGAACGTGAAATGTATGGTTACGAGATACTGAGCGAAATGAAAGAAAGAAGCGGAGGTCAGTTCGCAATAAAGGACGGTTCTATGTATCCGATTCTTTACAGAATGATTGACAAGCACTACATAGAAGATGAGCAGGTGCTTGTTGGTCGCAGACGCACAAGAGTATACTACCACATTACCGAAGAGGGTAAAAAACACCTCAATGACCTTATCGATGAATACCATATCATCACAAAGGGTATAGACGAACTCCTCAGCAGTAAGTCAGAAGCTGTTTCAAGCAGACCAATAAAGGAATAAAACTCTGTTTTTATGAAACCGGTATATACATATATTTTATTTCCTGTATTGATTAATGTCAACATTCCGACGGTATGAATATTATATATAAAAATATTTTTCCGGAGGTAATATATGTTTTCATTCAGTCAGATTCTGAACCGTAAACCGTGTTGTAAAGCCTGTATCCGTGGTGACAGAAAATTTCCTGAACTATATGGCACGGTATCATTTATAAAGGCTTTATGTGGTACGCTGGTAGTCACTGAACTCCATAACCTGCCGTCACCGGAAGGTGTATACGCTATGCACATACACAACGGTAAGAAATGTACAGGAAATGATTCAGACCCTTTTAGTAATGCCGGTTCTCACCTTAACCCCGATGACAAAACGCACCCTTTCCATATGGGAGACCTTCCGGCTGTTTTCAGCTGTAACGGTTTTTCATGGAGTGCAGTCTATACAGACCGCTTTTTTCCTGAACAGGTAAACGGATATACAGTCATAATACATAGTATGCCAGATGACTTCCGGACACAACCCTCAGGTAATTCAGGCGAAAAAATCGCCTGCGGAGAGATACGTTAAAAATCCCCCCTGAAACCACATTATCATGTGCAGTTTCGGGGGATTTTTTATACACTTGACAAAATATGGTATTTATTTTATAATTATATAAATATATAAGAAAGGACTTTTTTCTATGAATGGTAACTGTCATTTTATATTCGGTGCGGCTTTAGGGAGTGCATTCGCTATGAACACTGATAAACTTGAAAAAATACTGCCGAATCTTACGGATTCTCCGGAAACTGCTACATTATTTGTACTCGGCGGACTTATAGGAGGTATATTCCCTGATATTGATAACCCTGTAAGTTATATAGGTAAACTTACTGTTCCGGTCAGTACGGTGATAGGCAAATTCGGTGAGCTTTCCGGAAAAACAGGACCTATGCACCGTGGTATACTTCATGAACCGGTAGTATATATAACCGGACTTATATTATCATATCTTTTCTGCCCGTCGCTTGTCGGATTGTTTTTAGGTTGTATATCACATCTGTATTTAGATATGTTCACACCTGCCGGAATACCTTTTTTTGGCAAGAAATTAAGACTTGCCAAAATGAAAAGTGGTAGTCAGCAGAGTATTACTTTTACGTGGTTTAATGTTGTCACTGTTATAATAGCCGGAATTGCATTATAGATTTTTCCATGATATAATTTATAAGATAAACGCCATTCCGGAATACCTGTTGTTTTTTTATTACATAATAACCCCTGTTCAGAAAAAAAGGCTTTGCGGTAACGGAAGCGTGAGTTATAATTTTTCCGGAAGTCACATTTTTTTCAAGTTCGTCACATATATATGTTGCTATCTTCTGACGCTGAAACTCTTTATGTACAAAAAGCCTGTCGAGATAACCGGAGCAGGTAATATCTCCGAAACCTTTTATTATACCGTCATCGGCAACTATTGTATAATGTTCAATAAAAGATTTATTCCAATCTTCCAGAGTTCTGTTATTATCAGTCCATGCTGTAAGCTGTTCCGGTGTATAGTCAAGGGCGTTTACTGTATGGACAGTCTCACGGAAAAGCTGTATAAGTTCTGGACAGTCAGACGGTTCATATTTTCTTATAATCATAATTTTTCCATGAAGTTTAACGGTATGAAATCCGCAAGCCATACACCATTTGCGGAAATACAGAAATTATAACCCTGTCTGTACATCTCACCGGAAAATATTTTATATATGACCGGTTTTCCGTGCCTGCTCCCTACCTTTTCAGCGGTTATGACATCAGCGGAAAGATGTACATATAGTCTGTCTTTCGGTATGAGACCCTGTTTATTTATGGATTTCACATATTTTTCTGCTGTACCGTGATATAAATATTCCGGTGGCTGACATCTTTTCAAGTCAACGTCGACTTTTACAGAATGTCCCTGATTAGCTCTTATTCTTGTGTAGTCGTCACTGAAGCTGTAACGTCCTTTTTCGTCAGTACGGACTATTTCTTCAAGAATGTTCATATCAAGGAAATATTTTCCTGATTTATTAACGCCGTCTATAAGTGACCGGACATCTGCCCAGCCTTTTTCATCCAGTTCTATTCCGATTACTTCGGGTTTATGCCTGAGTATCATGGAAAGAAATTTACTTGTTTTCTGTAACTTGTCTTTCATATGTTACATCTCCTTAAAATATATCAAATGCACATTCGTCCGCAGTGCCGGTGAGTTCCGACCAGCGTGCAGAAAGAAGTTTTGCATAGTCGATATGCATAAGACCATAACACCCCAAGGCATATCCGTCATTTACTTCAATCAGTAAAGTTCTTCCGTCGTCGGTCAGACCAAAATCAATAGCGTACCCTGCCGGTGCTGATTTAAATTCACTGACGGCATTTTCGATAACCCTGTAATCGTAATGTACACGCCAGTCGCCTTTATAATGACGGACGCTCAGAATTTTGCCATATCTTACAAAGCATCTCCATTCCGATACAAAATTAACAACTTCCGAACAGTAAATATCCTGATTTACACCTTGTATTCCACAGCCTATAAGGTCTTTTGCCGACCTTACAACTACACCGGTAAACTGTTTGTCTTCCACAGGCTTTATGAAAACATTCCAGTTGTCAGGATTATTATTTATATCGTTCATTTTTGCAGACCATATTTTTCTGCCAAGATATTTTTTTAGTTCGTCGGGATAGTCCATTTCCGGAGCGGTAATCCCAAAATCCTTAAGCCTTTTTCTTACTGTTCCGACATAGCCTACAATAATATCTTCTTTACGGCTTGTTGTTAATGTTTCGTCATTATTAAACATTACCGTTTCAAAGCCCATTTCATAAAATCCCTGATAAGCGTTCATGAAGTTATAGTTATGAGGTATATTGTTTCTGCCGGATTGTATATATATTTTCAAACTCAATTCTTCCTTTCATTTATCTCCTGTTTCTGCATATATCTATACATTGAAAGCAATCGTTATTTTTAAGAATGTAATCATTTATATTGAACCAGCTTTTACATCTGTCAAGGATAATTGCATCAGCAGTTATTACATTTTCGAGATTTTCAAGAATAGGGTCTACAGCGTTTTCAGTATATACTTCTGTCATGAACGGTTTTCCTGACATTGAATCAAGTATTTTCTTTTTAAGCCGTCCGGAATTTGAAACTGGTTTATCAAGATAGAAAACGGCTTTATATATATCGAGTTCCATAAGCGAATCCGCAAGGACTTCAAGGGCGATGTCAGTCTTGTCGATAAGGCGGTATGAACCTCTGAGACCGGCGAGGTCTCGTATAGTATTATCCATGCACCTGAAAAGAGTTGAACCGGAAAAAGCTGTTTCAAGAGTGATTATTATATTGAATCCGTCAATATGTACTGTTTTTCCGGAAAGTTCACCGGCAGAAAGTTCCCTTTCACGACGTGAAATGATACTTTTTTCCGGCGATACCACTCTTGAAAGTGCTGTCCGTTGTCTTTCGGAAAGCTGATAGCGGTTACCGACGAAAGTTATAGCGTTCTTTATAGGATAGTCACGGTTAAGAAGAAAATAAACATCTTCACCGGCTGTATGCAGAGTATTTATGCTTTCTGTGCTGAAATCTTCCGAATCAGTAGGCACAAAGCCTCTTTTGACTTCAGTCATATATTATTGACC
>CAMWUB010000214.1 GCA_947177345.1 uncultured Ruminococcus sp.
ATTTAGCACTTGACCATGATTATATTATTGTTTATGCAAAAGATATATCCAAAGAAGTACACCCTATCAAATGGAGAACTTGTCAATCAGACGAATACCTTAAAAGATACAAAGAAATTGATGAAAACGGTAAAAGGTATTACTGGGATACGGTTGCACGTGACGGATTGAAAAATCCTATTCCTGTTTCAATTACTTGTCCAGATGGTTTTGTACTTTCAATAAATTCTCAAATGGCTCAAAAAACAATTGAAGAGGGCTTACAAAATGGAATGGTAAGGTTAACAAAATCAAAAAATGGTTGGACTTTACATCATAGAGTGTATATGAGAAATGGACAAGTTCAGCGTTCTATTTTGAATGATGTTGGAACTAATAAAACAGCTGGTGATGAAATGGAGTATCTTTTTGGAGATACAAAAGCTTTTCCATATCCTAAACCTGAAAGTTTAATTTCAAGAATATTAGAACTTGCGACAAACGAGGGAGATTTAGTACTTGATAGCTTTTTGGGAAGCGGAACGACCTGTGCCGTCGCACATAAAATGGGACGAAGATATATTGGTATAGAAATGGGTGACCATGCGTACACACACTGCAAAAAGCGTCTTGATATGGTTATTTCCGGCGAGGACAAGGGCGGTATTTCAAAGTCTGTGAACTGGATGGGCGGTGGTGGATATCGTTTCTATGAACTTGCACCGACACTTATTAATAAAGATGAATTTGGCGAATACGTCATAAATCCTGAATACAGTGCGGAAATGCTTTCCGGAGCGGTGGCACTGCACGAGGGCTTCACTTATGAACCGGATAACAAGATATTTTGGAAACAGTCGCACGGAAACGAGAAGTCTTATCTCTTTGTCACTACACGACACCTGAACGCTACTTTTATGGATTCTATCATTGGAAGTATGGAAGATGACGAATATCTTGTTATTGCCTGTTGTTCCTTTGATAAGGGTATGGACAAGCTGAATCCACATATAACGGTCAAGAAAATTCCGCAGATGCTTCTTGAAAGCTGTGAATTTGACAAGGCTGATTATAATCTGAATATCATTCATCCGCCTGTATATGAGGACGAGGAGGACTGCAACAATGAGAGCTGATTTTAGTCTTTACACAACAGAATACATCAGCGGTGTTATGTCCCTGCGAAAGCCTCAGAAGAAGTCGCTTGAAATACTCCATGAGATTATAAACAGTATTAATCTCAAAAAGGGTACGAACTTGCAGACTGCTCTTGATACTGTCAAGGCGCTCTGCCCGACTTGTACCGATTTTGAGCGTGATTTTATGTCCTTGACCTTTGCACTTGCAACAGGTGTCGGCAAAACAAGGCTCATGGGTGCATTTATCGCCTATCTTTATACCCAGCATAACATCAGGAATTTCTTTGTTGTCGCTCCGAACACTACTATATACAACAAGCTCTGCCGTGACCTGAACGATAACAACAGTCCAAAATATGTCTTTCGAGGTCTGAGTTGCTTTGTCAATGCTCCACAGGTCATCACGGGCGAAGATTACCGCAGTAAACCTCTTTCTTTTTTTCAGAGTGAAGTACGAATTTTTGTTTTTAATATCAGCAAATTTGATAAAGAAAACGCAAATATGAAAAAGATAAGCGAGTATTACGGTGATTCGTTTTTTGAAACACTTGCAAAGCTTCCAGACCTTGTCATGATAATGGACGAGTCACATCATTACCATGGTGAAAAGGGTGAACAAGCACTTAATGAGCTGCATCCATTGCTCGGTCTTGAACTTACAGCTACACCGCTTATGGCAAAGAAAAAGAATGGCAAGCAGATACCGTTCAAGAATGTTGTATATGAATACCCATTGTCACAGGCAATAGCTGATGGATATACAAGAACGCCGTTTGCCGTTACTCGTTCCGATGTGGATTTTTATAATTTTGGTGATGAGCAGATAGACAAGCTGATGTTACAAGACGGTATTTTTTGTCACGAGCGTATCAGACAGAAATTACAGGTCTATGCAGCAAATAATGACAAACCTGTTGTAAAGCCTTTTGTGCTTGTGGTCTGCAAGAATACGACTCATGCAAAATGGGTAGAAGAATACATCAAGTCTGATGCTTTCTGCAATGGTGCTTATAAAAGCAAGGTTATTGTGGTACATTCCAAACAAGGAAGTGCTGAATCAGAAGCCAATACAAAAATGCTTCTTGAAGTCGAAAAACCTGATAATATCGTTGAGATTGTCATTCATGTTGACAAGCTGAAAGAGGGCTGGGACGTTAATAATCTCTATACCATTATTCCGCTCCGCACTGCCGCATCAAAAATACTGCGTGAACAGATGGTCGGCAGAGGTCTGCGCTTGCCATATGGTGAGCGTACAGGTGATAAGGATATTGATTCTGTTATGTTGACAGCTCATGATAAATTCCAGGATATTCTTTCAGAAGCACAAAAGGGCGATTCTATTTTCAAAACGGGAAATGTTATCAAGGTTGAGGAGATAGAGCCTGAAGAAGTTGCCGCATCGCAGCTTGCCATTGAGTGGGAAAAAGAACCTGACGAAGTCCTGACCTCTGCCTACGAAGCAACAAGAATTGAGCGTTCCGAACAGGCTGACACGGCTTTGCAGACTATACAGGAAACCGTTAAGAAAGAAGTTTACAAAGAAATAAAGACAGCACCGACACACACTGTCACTCCGGCTGCTGTCAAGGAGATTGCTAAAAAGGCAGTAAGCACAGTAACAGAAAACGCTGATTTTGCCCAGACTTTCCATGAGAACAGTATCCCTGCAATTATTCGCTGGACAGAAGAACATACTGAAAAGGTGCATAGAGCAGCTGAAAAGAAATTTATTCCCATTCCGCAGATACGCATAACCGATGCCGGAGCGGAAGAATATGTATTCATGGATTTTGATATTGACCTGTCCGACTTTAATCATGAGCCATTGACAAATGAAATGCTGATACAGAATCTTGAAAATCAGTCCGATCAGGAGCGCATCAGCGCAGAAGCTATCGACTTTGAAGGTTATGAGCCGAAAAGAGTTATCCTCGGTGAGCTTCGCAAAAAGCCTGAAATCGACTACAATAAATGTAAAACGCTCCTTTTTAAGCTGATAACACAAGTTACTGATAGCTACGAGTACAGCTATGGTACAAACGGTATGCAAAATATCGTAATGATGTATAAGCGTGATATTTCCGATAAGATCTATAAGCAGATGATGCAGCATTTCTATTGTGATAATGGATTTATTCAGGAGGAAGTTGTCAGTACTCGGAGCTATAATTTGCCATCAAACTTCACATATCGCTCTTCCGTTTCGTTATATGAGAGATTTTCGGGAGATATTAGGTCTGTACGCTTCACTGGAATAAAGAAGGGTGTATTCAGCGAGGTAAAGCTTGATAGTGCAGAGGGAGAGCTTTCATTTGCCCGTATCATTGAGCGTGATGAAGATGTGTTGAATTGGCTTCGTCCCTCTCCGAAAGAGTTTAATATTACCTATAATCATGGCAAGAATTATGAACCTGATTTTATTGTCGAGACAGAAGATACGATATATCTTGTCGAGGTCAAGGCTGAAAGAGATTTGAACAATCCTGATGTCACTGCAAAGAAAAAGCGTGGTATATTATACTGTGAGACAGTTACACATTGGAGTGAGGCAAACGGATACAAGCCGTGGAAATATCTGTTTATACCTGCAAACCAGATATATCCAAATTCAACATTTAAGATGATTGCTAAAAAGTTTACTGTTATAAATTGACAAGGGAGGAATGAGTTTGGGCGGAAAAGAAGGCTCAAGAGGATATCTGTATCAGACATTTGCTTCTATCTTTAAAGCGTTATGCCAGGATAATTGGGACACAATATATGTAGAATACAATTCTGTAAATGATAAAGTTGATATAGCTCTGGAAGTAAATGACAAAGTATTTAAAAGCATACAAGTCAAATCTAATATAAACACGTTTGATCGTAGTTCAATAATAAACTGGACGAAAGACCTAATAAATGATGATGTCGGTGCTTCAGAGTGTGAAGTGTTTTTAATTGGACAATTAGGACCAAGTGC
>CAMWUB010000215.1 GCA_947177345.1 uncultured Ruminococcus sp.
AATCATAATTTACTTATTATTTTATCATTAATTGTCTGAAAATGCAATAGTAACGTAAACAGTAAAAAGCAACCGTACCTGAATACAGTTGCTTTTTCTGTTTGTCCCCATATTATACAGAACTGATACCATTCAATGTGCAGAAAATGATATATCAGTTCATAATATTACTGAGCCACTCTGTTACAGAGTTTTTAGCATTTTCACGGTCATTCTGTGCAGTTGCTCCCGATATTGCAAGTCCGTCTGATACGGAAGAACCTGTAATATCAGCAATCGTACTTTGAGTGCCTGCTAACCCACTTCCACCATGTGTACAAAATGGAATTACTGTTTTTTCTTTAAAATCATAACTTTCAAAAAAATTATATACTATCATAGGCATATCTCCCCACCATATGGGATAACCTATGAAAATTGTATCATAATCTGCCATATTTTCAATGTATCCTGAAATTTCCGGACGTGCATTATTTTCCATTTCCTCACGTGAAATTTCAAGTAATTCATCATAGGTATCAGGATATGCTTCAACCGGTTCTATTTCAAATAAGTCTGCATCTGTTTCTTCTGCAATCATATGAGCGATTATACTTGTGTTTCCCTCATCAACTTCACCTACTGAATACTGTTCTCCGGCAAGCGAAAAGTATGCAACCAATATATTATTTTGTTCGGTATCTTCGGTTTCTGTAGTTTCCGTGACTTCCGAAATATCAGAATGAAAATCAGAAATTTCAGTAGTTTCAGAAGTCTCTTCAGTTATCTGACTTTCATTCAATGACTGGTTTTTATTTATATTATCTGCACTGCATGAACTGAAAGAAAATATAAGAACTCCTACAAATAAAGCTGAAAAGATATTTTTCATAATCAATCCTCCGATTGTTTATCAGGTGCATTTACACAAAGCCATTTATCATTGATTTTTTGGTAATATGAATTACCGCCGAGAGTCAATGTTCCGTGACTTCCATAAATAGTTGCTTCAATTGCACAGGTATGTGAAATGATAGCATAATCATCTTTGATTTCTGCTGTCAGATTTTAATCAAGCGGATAATTGTTTTCGGCACGGATTGAAAATATATTTGAATTTGATAAATCAAGACCTGTTACCCAGCTTTTAACTTCATCTTGAGTTGAACGGCTTGTAAAACGCATACCGTCAAGCCAGTTTCCTGTACCTGACATTTCCGCAAGGAGCGTATCGCTTTCGCCAAGCGGAGAGGATATAGAAGTGCAGAACGGAATAACATTTTTTCCTGTGAAATCATTTTCTTTCACAAAATCATTTATTACCCATGACGCTTCATGCCACCATATCGGATAGCCAATGAATACATTGTCATAACTATCCCAATCCGGAACATCAACTGTTACTAGCTCTGTATGACGGTTTTCGTCGTTATGTTCGGTAACTACACGACTACCCTGGTCTGTCCAGTCAAGGTCAGAATCAGAATAAGGCTGTACCGGTGTAATAATGAATGTATCAGCGTTCATTGAACCTGCCACATATGTTGCAATTTTTTCCGTAGTACCGCTTGCTGAATAATATGCAACAAGCGTTTTTGAAGAATTATCAGTATCCACTGTTTTCAGTACTTCACGTCTCATAAGACATAAATCGAAAACACTCCACACACCATCACCATCTAAATCATATTTTTTTCCTTTTAAATCGGGAGTTTCTTTAGCAAGCAGGAAATCCTGTAAATTATGCAGGTCTTCTGTTGTGTACAGCGGTTTTTCTGTATTTACCAGAGATTTGAAATCATTTGTTTCAAGCCAGTTTTTTACCGTATTTTTTGAAGTTTCAGTATCATTCTGAGCTGTCGTACCACGTACGGAAAAACCGTCCATTACTTCTGCACCGGAGCAGGTCTGACGGATAGAATTGACTGTCCCTGACTGTCCGCTTCCCTCGTGGGTATTGAACGGAATTATTGTCTTGTCGGAGAAATCATAACTTTCCATGAACGTATACATTGCCATAGGTAAATCAGAGTGCCATATCGGATAGCCGGCCGAGGAATATAACGTCATAATTGTCAAAATTGGCTATTTCCTGTGATAATTCCGGTCTTGCGTTCTGATTTTTTTCGTCTCTTGCAATTGCAACCGTTTCCATGTAGTCATCTGGATAAGGTATTACGGTACTTATTTCAAAAAGAGTACCGCCTGTTTCATCGGCAATTATTTCGGTGAGAATTTCCGTGTTACCTTTTTCGATTGTACCGACGTTATAATTTTCACCTGTTCTTGAAAAGTATGCGACAAGCACATTTGTATTATGTTCTTCTTCTGCATTGACAGCAGGGTTAAAATGTGTAAATACACCTGCAACCGCTACAATTCCGACACATATAACTGATAAAAGTTTCTTCATGAAAACTGCCTCCGTATGATTCTGATTATTTTTTGTCACTTTATATAATTGATAGTAGTTGTGACTTACTTATAGTTTGTGTAAAGCTGTGTTTAAATGGTATATACTGATAGTGTACAAATATAACTATCAGGTGGGCGATAAAATGGATATGACTTCAATCGGCAGAAATATAAGGCATTTCAGAAATCTTAAGAATATCAGTCAGGAAAGCCTTGCCGAAAAAACTGATTTAAGTACAAATTACATAAGTATGATAGAACGTGGTGAAAAAATTCCGTCGCTGACTTCGCTTATAAATATTGCAAACGCTCTTGAAATTACTGCCGATATGCTTCTGTGCGATTTGATTACAAAATCATACTGTGTTAAAAATTCGGTCATTATGGACAGAATTTCTGAACTTCCAAAGAAAGAGCAACAAAAAATTTACGCTGTCATTGAAACAATGCTTGAATACTCCGATAAATAATTCTGAATTTATGCAACATTTCCGACAAGAAGTCTGTTTTTTCGACAGACTTCTTTTATTTTTGCTATTGCTATATAACTAACTGATTGAATTACTCAAATTTTGACGGGTCAAGAGTTTTTATAATTTTTGCCGGACTTCCGACTACTACTGCATAATCCGGTACATCATGTGTTACAACAGACGATGCCCCTACAATAGCGTATTTTCCGACGGTCACGCCTGGTAAAATAGTAGCACCTGCTCTAATCCATACTCCCTTTTTTATCACAACCGGCTTGCATAATAAAATAGCTCTTTCATAAGGGTCATGATTGTTCGTAAGTATGGACACGTTTGCGGCAATCATTACATTATCTTCGATTGTAATTCCGCCTCTCGACATCATAAGGGCGTTACTGTTTATGAAAACATTTTTCCCGATACTGACCATATCCATACATACACCCTGCAACGGAGCATTAACAGAACTGTTTTCACCCAGTCTGTCACCGAAAATTTCATGTAAAATTTCATTATATTCTTCCGTCATCGGCATTGTGTGGTTTAATTTAAAAATAAGCTGTTTTTCAAGTATTTTATGTTCGATTTCTTCGGGCGTGGATTTTCTTAAATCTACTCTTTCTTCCTGTATATCCATTGTTTCGTACTCCTTTATTATTCAAGGTTTTAACGGTCCATAAAAATAACTTGCAGTTGCACCGCCGTCAATAAGGAAAGTCGAGCCTGTAATAAATGTACCTTTATCACTCATCAGAAGTTCCGCAACATTTGCAACTTCATCGGCTGTACCTGGTCTGCCTGCCGGACACTTTGCGAACATATTTTTATAGAAATCACCTCTGATACCGTTGAACTCATCAATAGCAAGCGGAGTTACAATTATACCCGGAGCAACTGCATTTATCCTTGCACCACGTTCACCCCATTTTACCGACTCTGCCATAACACGCTTTTCATTACAACGTTTCGCAAGCTGATAGGCATGGAGAGTATCACGGATATTTTCAGGACGGAGAATTTCAAGATTAAGTAATTCTTCAGTAGGTGTAATTGCAAGCTGATAATCCTGTTCAGCGGTAAGCTGTGGCATCCTCCACCCTGATTGACTGGAGATTGTAACACCAACACCGCCTTTTGCGATAACTTTTCCGACTTCCTCTAACAGTACAGCTGTACCATATAAA
>CAMWUB010000216.1 GCA_947177345.1 uncultured Ruminococcus sp.
ATTTTATACATATCTGAAAATATAAATTGTTTTATTATTAACTTTTTTTATAAAATATTATCTCCAGAATTCTATAAAGTCATGGAATTTGCTTGTTATAATAGGATAATCAGGTTCATAAAATGTGAATGTGAATATCTGAATTATGTTCAGTACTATTGAAACTACTAACGATACGGCAAGGAAATATTTCATTAAATTTCTGAGGGTTTTATTTTCAGATTTCTGATAAAGAAAGAATAATATTGCAAGTGCACCTATTACTATCTGCCATGAAAAGTCTGCAACATATCTTACAGCATAACCGCTTTCCCATATTGAAAAGATTATGACAATCGGCATAATCACGCATGGAAGTCCGATAATCGCAAGTGACTTTAATCTTGATTTTCTGTCAGGAAGTTTTTTCAAAGCCTTGCCTGTCAGAAGATAGCTGAAAACAGGAAGTGCAATCCATATTATACCTGAAGTCTGTCCGGAATCCTTGAAATAGTAACCGCTTGCCCTGAAATACGTAAACCATGTATCAACATATGGATAATCAGCCTTTACGGTAGGGAACTGGAAAAGATATGCAAATAATCCTATCAGTACAAAAATTGTATGATATTCAGCGTTTGTGAAGTCGTTTATAGTAAGTGAGTATTTTATACCGAAGTCAAAAGGTGAATCGAATCGCACATAGTTATACCACATCTGCACAGAACCCAGTACCACAAATGGCAGTAACGCACATACGATATATTTTATACGACGTTTTTTATCAGTTTTAATATTTCCCTCGTCGTCGATAACTTCTCCGGATTTCTGAAATCCTATTGCATAGTATACACAGGCACATATTGAGTATACCGCCAGTGTAGGTCTGCAAAGTACCGCTATTGCAAGAAACAATGAAGCAAGAGTTATTTTTGGAAGTGAAGTTTTTCCGCTACTGATTACATTTGATGTTATAAGGAAATATGCACCCATAGTTACAAAAGCAAAACCTGATGATATGGATATTTCATAGAAAAGAGGTCTTCCGATACTGAACCATATTCCGCATACTATATTTACTATCAGAAGTCCTGTAATATAACACCCCGACGGTATTCGGCTGAACCATTTTTTAATTATAGCGTTATATGTCATAGTAAGGAATATAAGTCCTATGATTGAAAAAATCAATACTGCAATATCAGTGGGGAAGAAATATCCGGTGATAAGATGATACGGCAGGAACAGCAGTATAACAGGTGCTATGCCGTAATATGAGTAATATTTTCCGTTATACATAACATGGTCCCATTTTGAAGAAACACCTTCACTTCCTCGAAGTCCTGTGTCATATGGGTTAGACATTGCAAGAAGTTCTGCCGGAACTTCTTCAATAAGTGATACCTGATGCTTTTCAAAGGCAAGTACAAGTTCTTCAGAAATCTGATTGCCTTCTTTTGCCTGAAAATGTTCCTTGAATGAATCGGTAATCTTTATAGTTGTCATGTTTACTGCTATCATTATGGCGATAACCGTCACTATACATGATGATAATATACATAATTTCTGGTTATCTTTATATTCCCTGCTCAGTAATGCGGAGTATATAACGGCATATACAATAGTGGATATAGTCAATATAAGAATCATTCTCAGATACGATACATAGAATGGTATGGGAGTATTCAAGACAACCGCTTCTATCGTGAATAAATCTGAACTCTGTTCGCATCTGAAATCAAACCTGAGTTTTTCAGTTTTTCCGGAAAGTAGCATGGGAATATATCTTGAATATTGATTATCTGTAACTACTTCCATTTTGCCTATATCTTCCCTGTAGTTTGCAGATGTTTCATCTGTAGCATCTACATTTACATAAAGTCTGTGTGGATTTTCTGTTGATGTGGCAATATCAATGCGGATAGTTCCGACTTTTTTATTTATATCCGTAAATTCTATGGAAGCCGTTTCACCTCCTGTTACTTTGATATTACCGGTATTGTCTTCTGTTTCAGTATTTTCGCTTGTTACAGTTCCATTAGTTACAGGAAGTTTCATACGTGGATAATCACCATGCAGAATCCTGTATGACGGCATCTGAAATACTATCAGTTCTATTAACGCCGTTACAGCAAGCATTTTACCTATAAATTTTACCGTCCGTGATTCCGTATTATATCTTATGATATTGCATATTTTTTCAAGAATCATTGCTATACCTATTGCGGTAAATGCTCCGTGAAATATACCTGTCATGATTATGCCTGAAATATCAGTAATCATCATTATTATAGTAAATATTACAGATATATTCGCCAGCAGTACGGATTTTGAAGCGTTCAGCGGTGGGAAAAGTAATTTTCTTTTAGGTTTTTCGTCGGTATCCTCTTCTTTTACTGAAACTCTGGAAGATTTTTTACATACTTTTGTCTTACTGAATACTATTGCAGTAAAAATCAACATTATTATTTCCAGAAAAAATAATAGTTCAATCATAATAATTTTTCCTTTCCTTTACATTAAATACGGGACATTTATTATAGATAATATGTCCCGTTTATAGCGTATTACTTAATATTCATTAATCATCGTATTTATCTTACCGTAATAGATATTACGGAGATTTTTCCAGTCGCTTTCATAACCGCCGTTTATAAGGAACGAATTTGAAAGACCATTCATTACACCGTCAGGGTCATTCATGCACCAGATATAATCGAAAATAGGCAGAGTTATTTTAGGGTCTAAATACGTCTGTAAAGCGTCGTATTGTTCAGCGGTTATATAGCTTTTTACAACACCGCTTGAAGACTGTACAGGTGTTGTGGCATAAGCCTTAGCACCGGCTTTGTATTCCGGTTGCGAAGCTACTATCCTTTCACACATGATATATGTTGCAACTGCATCGCCCATAGTTGAATTTTTTACAAGCATTTTAGCATCGAAGTCACAGGTTATGTAATTGCCCTCAGTACCTTCTTTTTTCGGTACTGGTACAATCATTAAATCCATATTTGGATTTTTTACGTTTTCAGTGCCTAAAATCCAGCTTTCAGTGGCAAAGAACAGTGTTTCAGTAGAAAATGATTCGCTTCCGGAGGTGGTATAAAGCGATTTTCTGCCTATTTCCTGCATAAAAAGTTCAGCATTTCTGATAGGGGGGTGATTTATATTATTTATCAGTTTTCCGTTTCGTGAGCCTATAATCCTGAATCCTGTTGAATGTATTATAGAATCGCCGAATTTTCCGCCTCTTACAGCAGGTTTACCTGTTTTAGTATGATATGATTCGGAAATATTCAGAAAATTATCCCATGTCCACTGGTCATTTTTGTATAGTTCATATGGGTCAGTGAGACTATAATCACGGATAAGTTTACGGCTGTACATGAGTACAAGAGGATTTGAAAAAGAATACGGTATTATATAATGTTCGCCCTTATATGAAAGAGCATCTATAATATCTTCCATATTTTCCCATATATCGTAATTAAGTCCCATTGACCTGAAATAAGGGTCAAGTGGCTGATACTGCTGATTAAGTACACCATTCGGATATGTTCCCTGCTCATACTCCACCATATCAAGCTGTTCACCTGAAAGTAACATAGATGAAAAAGTATTATATTTATTTTTCAGTGAAGTCTGTACATAACGTATTTTTCCACCGAATACATCTTCAAAGATTGCAACAGGTGTAGGACGTTTCTGACCTACCTGTGCATTCAGGTCATAATCTGAAAGCCATACTATTTCCGAACCGCCTATATCAGCTCTTTCGCCGTAATTCTGAGCAGGTATTGCTTCAGGTTCTGTTACCGGTTCAGTAACCGTCAGTATCGTTTCGGTGGAAGTGGTTGTTTCCGTTTTTGTAGTTTTAGTGGTTTTGGTAGTTTTCTTTTTGGTTTTTCCGGACGTAGTTGTAGTAGTTTCGTCGGTTGTGGATTCTGTAATAGTTTCCGTAGTAGTTTCCTCGATTATCGAGAGACTGCCTGCCTTATGACTTTTGTCTGCACTGCATGAAACTGACGGAGCCATTACAATAAGTATTGCAATGATTCCCGTAATC
>CAMWUB010000217.1 GCA_947177345.1 uncultured Ruminococcus sp.
AAGGGAGTTGCCGATAAAATCCGTAGTTTTCCGCATTTTTCCGTCCCCGACGAAGGACCATTGACAGACTTTGAATCATGGATGCCGGACTTCATGCAGGGTCTTGCCGACGGTATAACAACTAATGCCAACGTTGTGGAAAGTACGATTTCAGGCTTTGCAACCAACATCACCACAATTATTAAGTCAATTATTGAAACTGCACTTAACTCAATACTGAATACTGTTGAGATGTTCATGATGCAGGTTTTCACGCATATTCAGACAATATGGGACGATTCAAAAGATACAATAAATGCCGTCCTGAATGCTATCAGTAAGGGTGTAACTATTGGTTGGAATACGATTGTAAATACAATAAAAACATCTCTTAATAATATTAAAACTAATGTTTCAGCGGATTTAAACGCTGTAAAATCGACGATTTCAACTGTAACCAATTCTGTACAGTCGTTTACTTCAAAGTCATGTAATAAAATTTCAGGCGACATAAAAAGCGTCCTGAACAGCATAAAATCAAACGTTTCAAGTGTGTGGAACTCTATGCCAGACTCCGTAAGAAGTGCAATGAATACAATTCAGAATACGATTCTGAATGTGTGGTACAACATTCATAATGGTGTATGGGACAGGATTTGGAAAATTCGTAACACCATTGCGGATGGTCTGAACTCATCCGCTGATTGTATACGAAATCTTGTAAATCAGGCGTGGGGCTGGGGTTATGACCTCATGCAGAACCTCATCAACGGCATTAATTATCAGATGGGCAGTCTTGGGAACATAGTGTCCGACGTGGCAAACATGATATGGGAATATCTTCACTTTTCCGTTCCCGAAAAAGGTCCGCTGACAGATTTTGAAAGCTGGATGCCCGATTTCATGCAGGGACTTGCAAAGGGTATTCAAAGCTCACAGAAAGCCGTTGAAAAGGCGGTTTCAGACGTTGCAGGTGCAATGCAGTTAACACTTGAAAGTGGCTTGAACTTCGATTTAAACGGCATTTCAGGAGCGTTTACGGGCAATTCAGGGACGGTCAACAACTACTATTCCACCGACAACAGCCGTACTGTCAATCAGACAAATAATTCACCTAAATCTCTTTCAAGACTTGAGATTTACCGGCAAACAAGAAACGCACTGGGGGTGTGACATTTGAAATTTGATTTGATTTTAGAAAACGGCAGAGGTCCAAGAGTAGGATTTACAGGCAATGCAAATGACTATATGGTGAAGAAAATTGAGGGTCTGAGTCCACCTTCCGGAACTATCAGCACATCGACGTATGCAGGAATGGACGGCAGTTATCTTAATAATGCATTTATTGAAAAAAGAAATATTGTAATTCAGTTTGAGATGCGTGGCATTGACATTGAAAAACGTCGTCACTGGCTTTATAAGGTTGTCGAGCCGTCCCGATATATCAAGGTTTTCTATAAAACAGCAACTGTTGATGTGTACACTTACGGATATGTTGAGACGTGCGAGGTCAATAATTTTGAGACGTTCACAAGCGGTCAGATTTCTATTATCTGTCCGGATATTTACTGGTATGACAACAAACAGACAATAGCTTATTATGGGCGAATTTCAGGGGCTTTTCACTTTCCGTTTCCGGAGAGTGATGAGCCTTTTCCGCTTGGTACATACAATGAAAGCAATATCATGACAATTGAAAATAACGGCGATAAAATCGGCTTTACTATCGAAATAACCGCCGGTTCGCACGCCCAGACGGTCACGGTTTATAACGTCGATACAAGTGAATATTTGCAGATAAAAGGCGACATTCAACCGAATGACATCATCACGATTACAACCAAAACCGGAAATAAAACAATTTCCTTGAATCGGGGCGGAGGTTTCAGCACAAATATTATAAACTGGTTTGTCTATGGATCGTCGTGGCTGACCATGAATCAGGGAACTAATCATTTCCGGCTGGAAGCTCCCGACGGTTTTTCTGCAAGAATAATTCATACCAACGCTTACTTAGGAGTGTGAAAAATGTACATTGAAGTCTATGAAACGTCCGTAACTTCCGGACAAAAACTTAATGTGGAACTTGTAGCAGTTTGTGACAGTTTTTCGTCACTTTTGTGGGACGTTGAATATTATTCATGTGGTTCATTTGAAATTTATATTTCTGCAACTCACGAAAATCTTAAAACTTTCAAAAAAGGCAGAATTATAGGACGTAACGACGATAAAAATCACTATGGAATCATTGAAAAAATACAGATTTCAACAGATACTGAAAACGGCGATTATCTCACGATTTCAGGACGTTTTTTAATGTCACTTCTATCACGGAGAATAATTTATCCTGCCCGATATTATACACATGAAACATCATATGCTGATATAGTGACAAATATTGTGTATAGAATCTGTTCATGGCACGAAATACTCCGACGGATTCCGGGACTTCAGATAAGCGAGTTTTCAAGTCCGTGTTGGCAGAAAACTACACAATTACAGGTTAGTTATGAAAATCTTATGGACTGGATTTATAAAATCTGCGAAACTGTCGGTGGTACAGCAAATATCCGCCTTAAAAAATCTGAAGATGAAGAATATTCACTTGTCTTTGAGCTCACACAAGGTACGGACAGAAGTATTTTACAGAACGAAAATCCACATATAGTTTTTTCCGATTCATACAATAATCTTCTGTCATTTGATTATGTGCTTGATACCACAGATTACAGCAATGTTGCGTATATTTTCGGTGCTGGTGAGGGTGCATCACGTAAAAACACATTATTTCACCATACCGAAATAATACCGTCATTGTTTGACAGGTATGAAATTTATGTTGATGCAAGAGATTTGTCCGAAGAGGAGCAGACAGACGGTGAAACAACTGAAATTCCAAAAACTGAATACCTGAATATGTTACGTGAACGTGGCAAGGAAAAACTTGTATCGATAACGGAAAAAAGTGAAAGCACAATAGCTATGAACGACAAGCAATATCAATACAACAGGGATTATTTTTTAGGCGACTATGTGACAGTACAACATGACCGTTTCGGCTTGAAACAACCTAAAATTCAACTTGTCGGCATGATTGAAAGTTTTGACCAAAACGGCTATTCACTGACACCGACATTCAAAGGAGAGTGATTTTTATGGCATTCCACAGCGGTTTTTTTGACGCTAAAAATCTTGACAGAACGTATACAGCAGAAGACTTCACGACATATCTTTCAAGTCTTATCTGCAACGGAATTTTAGACACTTATGGTGATAATTTTGCTTTGACTTCAACCGGCGAGGGCAGACAGGTTGTTATCGGTACGGGCAAAGCCTGGATAAACGGTCATTATTTCGTCAACGACGAGCCGTATATGATTGACTATGCCGGTTATAAAGACCCGACTTTTCCAAGATACATATCTATTGTAATAGCCTGCGATACGTCCGACGGTGTGCGGAACGTCTGGATTGATTCCATAATAGGACAGCCTGCCGAAAATCCGGTTTTACCTGAAATCCCTAAAAGTGAAACACGTACTAATCTTTTTCTTTATGCTGTTCGCATAAATCCGGACGCTCCATGCATCACTGAGGCGGACTGGTGGGACTACCGTGCTGATGAGAACGTCTGCGGTTACTGCAAGTGCATTTTAGGAAAGTGCAGAGTTACAGAATTAATGCAAGAAGTAGCCGAATTAAAGGGAAAACTCAATGAATTACAGCCACAGGTTGAAGACCTTAGCAACATCGTTGTAGAAACTGGAAAAGTCGGTGATAATGTTCGGTATTCACTCCGGAAAGACGGCAAGGCAATTTTAACCGGTACTGGCGACATATGGGAGTACGGTGAGGACACAACACGTGGAAATTCACCGTTTTACTGTAATAAATCGCTGAAAGATATGACTATTGAAGATGGTATCACTTCACTTACAGATAAATTTTTCTTTGGTGCGATTTTCCCTGGTACTTTGACCGTTCCGGAAAGCGTTGTAACAGTGGGTGTTTCTGTATGTGAAGAAACAAACGTCGCATTAGTTTACTACGGCGGTGAAGTCATA
>CAMWUB010000218.1 GCA_947177345.1 uncultured Ruminococcus sp.
TTTAATGATACGGCGACCACCGAGATCTACACGCGTAAGATCGTCGGCAGCGTCGATGTGTATAAGATACAGCATTTATGTAATGTGAAATTCGGTAAGCTGAATAATAATAAAACTTCTAATCAACCGGAAAACTCCAGCCGTATATATTATTCCAGACCATGCCGACATCATCTAAAGTCACCAACCACTGACAGTCATGCAGTAATCTTGTAATCTCCGTAAGACATTCAAGCCAGTATTCAGCGACTTCAAATGATAATTCAATATCTGAATCCGGAAGTTTTGTCGCACCTTCAAATATGACATCATTTTCCGGTACTCCGTCATAAATACAGAAATCTTCTGATTTTTCGCTGAACGGATATTCTGAATTGTATTTTTCAATGATATTATTCACAGAAATTCTTTCCGTATCAGTCAACGGAGTGTTTCTTTCCGCTGTATAATAGATTGAACAAGACATATAAATTTCCCCTTATTAACCGCAATCCCAGTTATAAAGAACGTCGCTGAAATCAAGTTTTTTGAGTTTTTCGGAATTGATAAAGAAATTTCCTATCCCCATATCTCCCCATAATACTTTTCCAAAATGAGAATCAAGCTGAAATAACAGAAAATCATACTCTTTCTGCTGTTGTTCGTTACGTGGTTCAAACTGTGTGAACGTCGGATAACCACCGACTTTAGAATAGAAATTTTCCGTCCATCTTTCGTCGTCATATGAGTCTTCTTCTTCGTCATAATCTTCTTCTATAGCATCATAGTCAATATAGCGGTCTTCGGACGGCTCAAATCTCATACCACATTCAGCACATACCGGTGTGTAAAAATCATCATCATCTGTTTCATTATGTACAAACTTACTTTTAATTTCTTCTTCCGTAACTGTTGTATCGACTTCCGGATAGTATATAATCCTGAAATCGTCCTGATTAGTGGGATTATCAAAGTTACAACCATACAAGTCATCACCGCCAAGCCAGAACTGCAAAAGTCCTTTTTTCGGAAACTCTTCAAGATAAATTTCTGAACAGTCTATCTGTGCAAGTAACCGGAGCTGATTTCCGTTGCTGTCTGTAGGGAAATTGCCGTCATGCGGAATATATCCTAATCCACCGACTTTACTTTCAAAAATTGACGGTTTTGTATCGGTAAGGGTTATTTCCATACTTTGTTTATTAAGATTTTCCATAAAATACCTCCTTAGTCGTGAAGTTTTCTCCTGTCGATTACTCTGACTGCTTTTCCCTCGCTTCTCGTAATGGACTTCGGTGCAACAAGGTGTACTTTCGGACTTATTCCTAACATGGTCTTTATCGCTACCGCAAGTGATTTTTCCTTGTCCTTTACGTCGCCGGAAACCTGCTCCAGATTCATTTCAACACTTATGTCGAGAGTATCTGTATTATTGACACGGTCAACCTCTATGAGATAGTTAGGCGTATAACCCTGTTCAATGAGGACGGTTTCTATCTGGCTCGGGAATACATTTACACCCCTGATAATCAGCATATCGTCACTTCTGCCCATAGGTTTAGACATCTTTATCAATGTACGTCCGCATGAACACTTTTTACGTGAAAGTACGCATAAATCACGTGTACGGTAACGGAGCAGGGGGAATGCCTCTTTAGTAATGCTCGTGAATACCAGTTCACCGACTTCGCCGTCCGGAAGTACTTCTTCTGTTTCGGGATTTATTATCTCAGGTATGAAATGGTCTTCGTTGATATGCATACCGGTCTGTTCCGAACACTCAAACGATACACCAGGACCGCTTGTTTCCGTAAGTCCGTAAATATCGTAAGCCTTTATACCTAACGATTTTTCTATAGAACGTCTCATTTCTTCCGTCCACGGTTCAGCACCGAATATACCGGCTTTAAGTTTTATATCGTCGGTAGTATATCCCATATCATGCAAAGTTTCGCCGATATACGCCGCATATGACGGTGTACAACACAGAATTGTTGACTGAAGGTCAAGCATGAACTGTATCTGTCTTTCGGTATTTCCCGAAGACATCGGCAACGTAAGACAACCTACCTTATGCGAACCGCCATTCAGTCCAGGACCACCGGTGAAAAGTCCGTAACCGTAGCATACCTGACATACATCTTCGTTAGTACCGCCTACCGCTGTAATCGCTCTTGCACAACAGTCTTCCCATAAATCAATATCGTGCTGTGTATAGAACGCTACAACACGTCTTCCGGTAGTTCCGCTTGTTGACTGTATTCTTACACATTCGGACAAGGGTTTTGCAAGAAGTCCATATGGGTAGGCATCACGTAAATCAGACTTTGTCAGAAACGGCAGTTTATGTAAATCTTCCGTTGATTTTATATCTTCCGGAGTTACGCCCTTTTCGTCCATGAGATTACGATAATAAGGTACATTCTCATAGACGTGCTTTACCTGCTTTACAAGTCTTTCGTCCTGTAACTTCTTCATATCCTCACGGGACATTGTTTCAATTTCTTCATTCCAGTATCTTTCCATTGATTTATATTCCTCCTTTATTTATTAAAAGTATCATACCACCGGCATATACCAACATCAAGTTCATTCAATGTCTTTTTAAATTCGTTTTCGACTGAACGGCTTTGACGGTTCATTTGTTTCATTAGTTCAGATTTATAACTCGGAGATAAACCTGCAACAAGCTGAAGATTGAAAGTTATATACGATAAAATATTAACACGGTCATATATATATTTACCGGACAATATTTTCTTCCTGTTAAACTCTTCCCTGATATTCTCACGGGCTTTTATATATTTTTCTGAATAGCTTTTACCTTTATGTAAACAATATGACGAGTAGTCACGGTTATATGCAATATCATCAAATATACAAGCATAAACCCATATAATATAAGCATCATCAATGTCAATTTTTTTAGAATTTAAACGTGTACCCATAGAAAGATTTTTAAAATGTTCTTCTATATTCTTTACAACCTTGCTTTTGCTTGTACCCGCTATCTTCCTGACAATCTTAAATGCCTCTGCACTTGCAAACGGTGTTATCATACATAATTCCTTCCGAGTGAAAACGCCTTTTTATTCAGGTCAAGAAATTTAGGTGGTACGCATTTTTCAAGAGCGTTCTGCCATACTTCTTCCGGAAAATCCATTTTAGAAGCGAGTACTCCCATAAGTACCACGTTTGAAGCCTTTGAAGTTCCTGCCTGCTCCGCCAGTGTGAGAGCGTCAACCGCTGTGACATCTGCACCTGCTCCAATAAGTTTTTCCACGATTTTTTCCGGATATTCCGCCATACCGGTTATGACTGGCATAGGGTCAACCCTCTGGACTGATGTTATCAGGTGACCACCCTTTTTAAGATACGGCAAAGAACGTGCGGATTCGAGAAGTTCAAAAGATATTATTATATCAGCCCCACCCTTTTCAACTATCGGGGAATAGACCTTTTCGCCGTATCTGACATAAGTCACTACTGAACCCCCACGCTGTGACATTCCGTGTACTTCGCTTACCTTGACATCATAGCCTTGCGAAAGAAGTACATTTCCTATAATCCTTGACGCAAGCAGTGAACCCTGTCCGCCTACGCCGACTATCATTATTGATTTTGTTTCCATATATTAAAACTCCTTAATTTTCGGGTATGTAGATAATATTCAAATCGCCGTCAACAAATCCGATACCCACCGGAACACGTTTCAGAACGTCATTCTGTGTGATATATCCGGAAATCATATCCGTTGCGAACTTCTCAAACGTTTCACCGCTTTTATCGTCTTCGTCGGAAGCGTCAACGAAAAATAAATCTTCTTCAGATGACCATATTTCATAACACGCCCATTCGTCGTCAGAAGCATCGAATCTGTCAGAAGCAATAAGCTGTACGCTGTAAACGTCACCTTCTTCATCATAGATATTGAAATTGAATGCTTTCGTATCTGCCGGAATATCGTTCTTTTCAAGCAGACTGTCAAGCCATTCTGCAAAACTTTGATATATTTCTTCATGATTACAACAGTGGTTGCTGCTGTTGTAAGAGAAAAACT
>CAMWUB010000219.1 GCA_947177345.1 uncultured Ruminococcus sp.
ACGCCGGATAATGCAAGAGTAATTTTCGATATTTTATAATTTTTTGATTTTATATAAAATATTTAAAAATCTTTCCGGAAATATTATCGTCAATTTAAGGAAAATTATTAAATCTTTTCTGTTATTTCTGACGAAAAAGTCAATAACATTTTGTTGTTTTTACCGAAAATTTTCTTTAAAGTATAATTGTTAGTGCAAAATTTTCAGAAAGTGTTGATTTTTTATAGTTTGTATTGTATAATGTATATGTATTGTGTTGCACGTCTGAAACGTGTTCCGGAAAAATAGGCGTTCACTGCCGTAAAGTGAAAAATGTACAGAAAATGTACGGAAAGGAAAGTTTTTTTATATGGATATTACTATTGTGACCTCTATTATGAATGATGATATTCACGGCACTGACAATGACAAAAAAACCGGCTGTGGTATAAATCTTCAGAAAGGCGATAATATAAATAAATATCGTCGTGGCGGAAAAACAGAAGACCTTAAGGAAATTACCTGTGAAAGATGTAAAAATGCATTCGCAAAAAAGATGATTAAAGCCGATAAAAAAGAAATGGCTCGTCTTCTCAAGGAAGAAAAACAACGTGAAAAATTAGGAATCGAAGAAGAAGGTATTATATCACTCGGTGGCAGAACTGCTAAAATAACATCTTCACCTAATGCACCTGCTCCCGCTTCTGAACCTGAACAGCCTGCTGTATCTTTTGAAAGAAATCCTAATCCTAAAAAGCGTCCGGAAAAAACAATAGCCGGAACAGGTGTTAAACTGGACAGCAGTCTTGAACAGTTCAATATAAAGCCTGAAACTTCAGTAAAACCTGCTCCGCAACCTGTTCCTGAACCGCCTAAGCCGAAAAATAATCTTCAGGACGATTTTCTTGCACAGTTTGCGGTTAACGTTCCGGCAAACAATGATTACGAATCACAAACCATAAATCCGAATGAACCTGAAGAATCCATTGATTTTTCAACAATCAATCCACCTCCATATGAAGAAAATCCTGATTTGCCACCAGCAGAAAATGAAGTACCGGTCGGCATTATTGACGATGACGATGTTATGAAAATGTTCGCTTATGGAAATGTAAAGGTTTCTGAAAGTCAGTCACCGGCAGTGGATAACTCGCATTATTACAAAGAACCGGATTATAATTATGAATCTGATTACACTTCTGAACCGGAATATATTCCAGAAAGCGAAACTGTTCAGGAAATTTCTTCCGGTACAGACTGGGATTCCGTCGCAAATAAACTTTTCGGCATAGAGAATCCGCAACCGGCAGAGCCTGAAGAATCTGAAGAAATGTCAGATATAGAACTTCCTACACTCGACGAACTTTCACAGGAACTTGAACCGGTACAGGAATACAATACACCGGAAATTGAAGATATAGAATTGCCGTCACTTGATGACGTTACTCCGGAAATTGAGGATATAGAATTGCCGTCACTCGATGACGTTACACCGGAAATTGAATCAGTTCCGGAATATAATACTCCGGAACTCGACGAAATAGAAGTACCTGATATTGAATCAGAACCGGAATCAGAATATACTGAACCTGCTTTTGATGATGTAGAAGTTCCGGTATCTGAAGAACAGGAAACAATTCCGGAAAATATAACTTTGCCGTCCCTTGATGATATGGCTGTACTTGTGGAGCAGGGCGGAAATATACAGGAAGATTCTGAAGAAGATTCAGAAGAAGAAGTATATGAATCAGAAGATTTCTATGAAGAAGAATATGTTGAAGAACCTGTACAGCCTGAACAGCCTGTGCAACCAGTTCAGCCGATAACTCCACCACCTGTACAAACGACGTATCCGCAACAGCCGGTATATCCTCAACAACCGGTATATCCGCAACAACCAGTATATCCTCAACAGCCGGTATATCAACAGCAGACTATGATAGGACAGATAGTTAATGTTCCACAGTTCAACGGATATGACCAGAATAATCAGCCTATATATACATATGTTCCTATGCAGTTGACCGGTTATGGTGCTAACGGTCAGCCTATATATATGCCATTCGGACAGCCCACAATGCAACAGCCATACGGACAGCCATTTCCGCAACCTGTACAGCCTTTACAGCAACCGGTTCAGCCGAATGTATCGCCGGTAACGCCTGTTACATCTAAGAGTGAAAATAAACCTCTTACACCTGGTCAGAAAATTGCCGCTGCTGCCGCTGCCAAAGGTGGTATGCCTGCCACATCTGCTAATGTATCTAAAATTTCCGTGCATGAACACAGCAAATCAACTTCACAGGTATTCATAAATGCTATTGCGGAATCTAAAGAATACGCTAACAAGAGCCTTACCGAAACTCAGGGAAGTCCGGCAAGAAATATGCCTGTATTAAATTCAATAGAAGATATGCTTTCCGCTATGGGTGATAACTCTGAAAAGGAAAAACGCTTGAAACAGGAAAAAATGCAGAAAAATGTACCTGTATGTCAGGAATTTAAAGCATCTTCCAATAGTAGTGTACGTACACAACCTAAGCAGTCAAAACCCATTGAGCCGCAGAGACCTCTTTCAAAGGCGGAACTGAGGGAAAAGAAAAAACAGGAAAAAATTGATGCTAAATTCAAAAAAGACCTTGCTAAGAAAGGATTTTAATAAATCATGACCCGTGACGAACTTTATAAAGAACTCCGGCGGATTATCCGTGAAGAAACTCAGAAATCTGCTGATATAATCACTGAAAGATGTATGGAACTCATAACGGAATATACTACGGAAACTATTCCGGAATTTCTGCCTGATGATTATGAACCACCATGTAATACACCGATACTTGATTCAGTTGAAGATATTATTTCAGCTATGTCGGGGAATTTTGAAAAAGTCCGTCAGGATATAAAAAATAAAAACAATAATTCATGAAATGAGGAAAAATTATGTCATATGATGAAATACTTGCAGAACTCCGGTCAAAACTCACTGATGATAGTAAAGCAAATGATACATTTCTGAGAAAAGAGGCTGAAAGATTCGCAAGGATAGGAAACATGGACGGCGTAAAGGCTTGCGGTAATTTACTGGTTGAAAATATGCCGGAAGAAGAAGTCGAGGAAATAAACCGTATCATACATCTTGACGGTGAAACACTTGATGTCGTACACAGAAAGATTGTAGAATTGATAGAAAAACACGATTCCATAGGAGCTAAGCCAATCGCCGAAAGACTTTACAAGAAAATAACTGTTGAATTTAAGGAAACTGACAAAGTTAAATTTATTTCAACACGTAATCCGTTTGAAGATAATCTGTTACAGATTCTTTTCAAACAGGATAAGGCACTGCACCGAACTCCGTTTGATTTAGCGTCATATATTACTACTTATGCATATATACTGACGGAAACCGGCTCACCATATGATGCCATACCGGTTCTGAAACGTGCTATAGAATTCAATCCGGTTGACTGCGGACCTATGTTTGAACTCGCTGAAGTATATAAACTTCTTCAGAACAGAAAGCGACTTCTTGAAATCACACGTGATACAATAAAAGTAGCTTCCTCACCAGCCGGTCTTGCAAGATGTTATGCAAATATGGGTTATATGCTTACCGATTCAGGTGATTATGATGATGCTTCCGGATTCTATCAGGCAAGTACTATGATGTATCCGCATAAAATGATTCCGTATGAAATGCGACATCTTTCACAGTTAAAAGGTACACCACTCAGACAGTATACCAGTGAGGAAATTATAAAGATATTCGCAAAATATGAAATGAAATTCGGCTTTAATCCGGAAGTTGTCAGAGTGGCTTCGGAGCTGGCTATTCATTATCTCAGTGATAAAGATATACCAAATGCTCTTTATGCACTCAAAATGACCTACAATATGACCAGAGACGAAAATATAAAAAATATAATTCTCAAGTACGAACCTCAGGCAGAAAAAAAACCTCCTGTATCTGAAGACGGTAATCCCGATATTAAAATTACCGTGAATAATAATTAAATAATATTTCCGGATTGTCCTGTATTATAAGAC
>CAMWUB010000220.1 GCA_947177345.1 uncultured Ruminococcus sp.
TACGTCTAGTGGTCTCGGTGATGTGTATAAGAGACTGAAATAATGATTGATTTTCATAATCAATAATGGAAAAAGTAATATTTTCTCTGCTTCCTAAAGTATCGAATACAGATAAATCAGAAGTTACTTTTCCTATCGGAATTACTTCCATTGTCAGATTGGGTCGGCTTGTCTGAGCGTAGAAAATAGCAAGTGAATTATTTTTCGGACAGTAAGTTATATCGCCGTTTTCAAAATTCAGCTGACCATCACCGGTATTTTCAGGAACTGACGGCATACTTCCGTAATATTCACGACCACCGTATCCGTACATTGAAACGGTCAGTGGCATCATATCCATTATTTCCTTTGCAAGTGGCGTATCGTAAATAACGCCGTCAAGTGTATGTTCGCCGACAGATATTTTTATTTCAGTTTCTTTGTTTTCAAGCATACCGATTTTATCAAGCCATTGTGCAACTGTTTCACGTGAAGAAAGTATGTTTTCAGAATTGATTGCCGAACCCTCAAGTACTTTCGATTCTGAACAGAGTTCAGCAATATCCCTTTCGCTTCTGCCCTTTCCGTAACCGTTATGTGTACAGAATGGTATTACTGTTTTACCTGATAAATCGTACTGGTTTAAAAATGTATGAATCGCTCTCGGTATAGTTGTTGCCCATACGGGATAGCCGATATATATTGTATCATATTGCGAAATATCCGGAATTTCTCCGGCAAGCTCCGGAAGATAATTTTCAGCCATTTCATTATGATTCTGTGAAACTACCTCATCAAAATCAGTTGAATAAGGTTCAGCTACCTCAATGGAATATAAATCACCGCCGACTTCCTGCTGAATCAGATTCGCTATATATTCCGTTGCACCGTATCGTGAATTATCTTCAATAACAATACTTGCTGATGTTGTTGCGTCAGCGGTTTCAAAATTACCTGAATTACGTCCCAGCGAAAAATAAGCTATCAATGTTTTGTTGTTGCTTTGTTTTTCGGAAAACTGCTTTCTCATAAGACATAAATCAAATACACTTAATATTCCGTCGTTATCCAAATCGTAATTTTTACCGCTTAAATCAGAAGTTTCTTTTACAAGAAGAAAATCCTGTAAATTTTTCAGGTCTTCTCCTGTATATTGTATTGTTTCGGATTCCTGTATAGGTTCTGCCTGACTTTTCATACAGTTCGGAAACGCAAAGGCAGTAACTAATAATGTTGCGGTTGTAAAAACGGATAATATTTTTTTCATTTAAATCACTCCTGTTAAATATTATGATTAGATTATAGCATAATCACATTGATATGTCAAATACTTATATTTTATAGTCATCAATGCCTTGAAAGCATATATTATTTTAAGAAAAAACTGTACAGTGATTAATTGTACAGCTTTTCCCGATTTGTCCCCATAAGACTATAATTTTTAAACATTCGCCTTATATTGTGCAGATTAAAGCAGAATGTTTTATAGAAATCATCTTTATGACTATATTATAACATAATCACACTGATATGTCAAATACTAATATTTCATGGTCAGTAATGCCTGAAAAGCATATACAGAACTTGCTTTTTAAATACAGATATGATATAATTATATATATCACAAGAAAGGAGTAACATTCATGGAATTACGTGTATTACGTTATTTTCTTACTGTTGTAAGTGAGGAAAGTATTACCAGAGCTTCAGAAGTTCTTCATATCACGCAACCGACACTAAGCCGACAGCTTTCGCAACTGGAAGACGATTTAGGTGTTAAACTTTTTGAAAGAGGTTCACGGAAAATTACGCTTACCAATGAGGGCATCCTGCTCCGGAGGCGTGCAGAAGAAATTTTACAGTTAGTGAACAAAACGGAAAAAGAAATGTCTGAGCAGGAAAAAATTGTTGACGGTGAAATCTCTGTCGGTTGCGGTGAACTTGCTTCTGTACAGGTTTTAGCGGAAATTATAAAATCATTTCATGAAAAATATCCGCTTGTCCGTTACGATATTCACACCGCAAACGCCGACCATATTCGTGAACGGCTTGACAAAGGTCTTACCGATATAGGTCTTCTGCTTGAACCGGTTGACATTGACAGATACGAATTTATACGGTTGAATGTAAAAGAAAACTGGGTTGTACTGATGCGTCCTGATGACCCACTCGCAGAAAAAGAGGTGGTAACTCCGGAAGATTTATCATTATTGCCGGTTTGTCTTGTAAAACGTTCACTTATTAAAAACGAACTTGCCAGCTGGTTCGGAAGTTATTTCAGTAAACTGAACGTTCAGTTCACCAGTAACATGAGTACAAATGCTTCTGTTATGGTAAAAAACGGTCTTACATACGCCCTTGTATTAGAAGGTTCACTGCCTTACTGGAACATGGAACAGATATGTTACCGCCCTTTATCACCGAAACTAACGGCAACAAGCGTTATTGCGTGGAAATGCCATCAGCCTCAGAGCCTTGCCACTGAAAAATTTATAGAACATATCAGAAACTATTTACGGTAAAATCCGAGTTCTAAAAGCCATTTTTCAATATCTCCCTTGCAGTCTGAAATATCTTCACGGGATATACCAACAGGCTTCATTACTTTACAATCTTCCGGAAGTATTTTCTTAATATCAGATACTGTACCGGCAAGCCCACCTGTTCCGTGAGTACAGAACGGAACTATTATTTTTCCGGAAAAGTCATATTCTTCCAGAAAGGAAAATACAGGCATAGGACAGGTATAAGCCCAGTTAGGATAACCAAGAAAAATTATATCATAATTATCTATATTGTCAATATGATTTACAAGTGACGGTCTGATATTTTCCGCCTGCTCCTCTGATACCCTCCGGAGACAGTTTTCATAATCAGCCGGATATAAATTTTCCGCTACAATGGAAAATAAATCGCCACCTACAATAGATTGTATATGATTCGCCATAACTGCCGAGTTTCCAGGTAATAACAAACTCGCTGAAGAAGTGGCATCTGTGTCGATTTCTTCCGGATTTTCAATAAGTACGTTTTCGGCACGTGTGAAGTATGCAATAAGTATATTACTTTCAGAAGAAAATTTTTTCATAAGACATAAATCAAATATATCCCATATATCATCATTATTTAAATCGTAGTCCTTGCCCGATAAATCAGGAGTTTCTTTTGAAAGAAGAAATTTCTGTAAACTTCTGATGTCTTCTGCTGTATAACTTGTTGTTTCTGTAGCCTCGGCTGAATCAACTGTATATTTAACTGATTCCGGAAAGGCAATCGCTGAAACAAAAAATACAACTGCTACAAAAACAGATAAAATATAATATGATAATTTTTTCATGTTATTTATTTCCTTTATGTTCAGAAATATCTATAGTTTTTATTATCTGAGCGGGATTACCGGCAACTACCGTATTCGGCGGAACATCTTTAGTAACAACCGCACCTGCTCCTATAACGGCATTTTCACCGACGGTCACACCCTGTAAGACCGTTGCATTTATACCAATCCATACATTGTCTTTAATGACAATCGGCTTTGCAATTGTAGCACTTCTGTTTGGCAGATTCAGGTCATGGTTAAGAGTGACCAGATTTACTTTAGGACCTATAAAGACACCGTTTCCGATTGTGATTCCGCCACGGTCAAAAAACGTACAGCACTGTTGAATCATGCAGTTTTTTCCGATAACAGTATTCTTTCCGAAGTCCGTATAGAACGGCGGAATAAGAGTTATACTTTCGTCAAGTTCTTTTCCGAAAAGTTCACGCAGAATTTCCCTTGATTTTTTATCACCGTAATTCAGGCGGTTAAGTTCTGAAGTAAGTTCAAAGGCATGGTGAATGACTTCATGAACAGGAGGAAAATCAGGGTCAGACGGAGAAATTATTTCGCCTGCCAGTTCTCTTTCAAAAATATTCATTTTTATACACTCCTTATATGATAGTTTTTTTGTAATTATATTATATACTGATTTTACCTGTAGCATGAATTCTAATTGTTCTTAATA
>CAMWUB010000221.1 GCA_947177345.1 uncultured Ruminococcus sp.
ACAAACAACAACCAAAAAGTATGGATAACGTAAAAAAATGTAATATTTAAAAAAAGGAGATTATATATGTCAATAAAAATAGGATTCATAGGAGCAGGCAACATGGGGACTGCGATAATGAAAGGTATTTCCGGTTCGTCCGCTGATGCTGAACTTTTCGCATATGACCCCGACACCTCAAAAGTAAACGCCCTCGCAGAATACGGCGTAAAACCGTGTACAAAGGAAACTGAACTTGTTTCGGAATGCAAGTATATATTTCTTGCCGTAAAGCCTCAGATAATGGGTGGAGTTCTTGAAACTCTCGCACCGGCTGTAACTGCCGATAAGGTAATTATTTCCATAGCCGCCGGAATAACTGACGACTTCATAGCCGGTAAAACCATTCCGGACGCTAAAGTAATACTGGTAATGCCTAATACTCCGTTACTTATCGGTGAGGGTGCATCGGCACTGTCGCATAATGACAATGTAACGGAAGAGGAGTTTTCAACAGTTCTTGAAATATTCCGTCTGTGCGGAAAGGCTTCCGTAATCTCTAAGGACAAAATGAAAGAAATCATTGCATTAAACGGAAGCAGTCCGGCATTTATCTACCTTTTCGCAAAGGGCTTTATTGATTACGCCGAAAAAGTCGGCATTGACAAAAATTCCGCTACAGAACTTTTCACACAAAGCCTTATAGGTTCAGCAAAGATGATAACAGATTCCGGTTATACTATCGACGAACTCATTAAAATGGTATCTTCCCCTGGGGGAACTACCCTTGCCGGTCTTGACCGTCTCTATGAGGGAAATCTGACCGGTATAGTTGATAACTGTTGCGAAAGCTGTACAAAACGTGCTTACGAACTCGCACAGGAATGAGTTATAATTTCCTGATTCCATGCATATTCTGTTATATAATACATAACAGAAAGGTCTGAAAAATATGAAAAAACTGATTCAGTCGGATTCAGGAAAATCAAAATTCTTACTTCTCTTACCCGTACTCACTGCCGGAATACTTATCGGTGCTATATATACAACCGGTCATGCCGTAGACAATCCTTGGTTACACCAGTATTTTATTCCGGAACTCTCCGGAAATACTATATATGAAGTTTTCCGTAATACATTCGTATCGCTGACGGCTTTCACGGTGACTGCCTTTGTCATGGGACTTTCAGCCCTCGGACAACCTGCCGGTGTACTCATGCTTATGTACCGTGGTTTCGGAATAGGTACGGCAGTATCTCACGTATATATCACAAAAGGACTTCATGGTGTACCTGAAGTCCTTGTGATGATACTTCCGGAATGCCTCGCCGTTGCCGGAATAACACTTCTTGCCATACGTGAACAGATGAGGCTTTCACGTGGAGTTTTCATATCAGTAGTTTCAGAAAAATTACATACAGATAAAAAATTTCAGCTTTATTGTCTGGAATTTCTTGTATTGATAGCAATATCTTTTTTTATAGCAGTTCTGACAGCACTTATGAACTACATTTTTTCCGGACTGCGATAAAATCAGACACCAAAAAAGGAGGATTTTTAAAATTGTCATTATTTTCAAACGACTTTGAAAACAGAGGTTCAGTAATAGCCAAAAATGCCCCGAAAAGCAAGGGCATAAGGCTTTTTTTTGAAATATTTTTCCGGAAATTCTGGAAATTAATTGAACTTAATATGTTATATTTTGTTTTTTTCATTCCAATATTTTTAATGCTTGCGTCACTGAGTTTCATAAAAAACGATGTTCTTTCACTTGTATGTGCCGGATTGTCGCTGATATTGTTTGTAGTCTGTATAGGACCTGCAACCGCCGGTATGATGAAAGTACAGCGTAATTTTGTACTTCAGAAACATTCGTTTATAGTAAACGATTTTTTCAAGGCATTTAAATCCAATTTCAAAAAAGCTGTTGCTGTGGGGTTCGTAGACTGCCTGATAACTCTTTCAGTGTACGCATCATTTATAGTTTATCCGGTACTCGTGGAACAGTCCGGAAGTAAACTTATGTATATTCCCATGGTGATAACCTTAAGTCTTGCACTGGTGATAGCCATAATGAATTTTTATATATATCTTATGATGATTGCTACAAATCTTTCATTCATGAATCTGATAAAAAATTCATTTGCCCTTGCATTTGTGGCACTTAAACAGAATATAATAACATTTCTGATAAATGCGGTGGTACTCACCGGAATGTTTATTCTTTACATCTACATGAGACCTCTTTTCCTTATGCTGATACCGTTTATACCGGTATCTTTCCTGTGGTTCATGACCTGTTTCAACAGTTATCCGGTAATACAGAAATTTGTCATAAATCCTTATTATACAAGCATAGGTGAAATAAATCCCGAACTTATGGACGATACCACACCTGAAAGTGAACGCATTTTCGAGGATATGGGCGGTAAGGAAAAACCTGTTGAAAAACGTAAGAAAACTAAAGGTAAAAGAATTTCATAAAATTCAGTGCAGAATACGGAATTTATTCCCTGTATTCTGCCTGTTATTTTTTATACGGAATATGTTCTGAATTAAACAAACAATTTCCGGCAATAATATGACCATAATAAAAAAAATCAGGAGATTATTTATTATGGCTTATAACAAAGTAGTAATTTCAGGCATAAATACGGCAGATTTGACCGTCCTTAAAGAAGAGGAAAAAATGGAACTTCTCAGGGAAATAAAAGCAACTAACAGCAAATCCGCACGGGATAAACTCATAAAAGGAAATTTACGTCTTGTATTGAGTGTTATTCAGAAATTCACCGGACGTGGTGAGGATATAGACGATTTGTTTCAGATTGGTGTTATCGGACTTATAAAGGCAATAAATAATTTTGATTTGTCAAAAGAAGTAAGATTTTCCACATACTGTGTGCCGATGATAAGCGGAGAACTCCGCCGACATCTGCGTGATTACAGTCATGTGAAAGTAAGCCGTTCAATGCGTGACCTCGCATACAAGGCAATTCAGTCTAAGGAACGCCTTACAATGTCGCTACAACGTGAACCGGATATTCAGGAAATAGCCGACGATATAGGCGAAAAGCGTTCTGATGTTGTGATAGCACTGGAGAGCATAAGCGACCCTGTTTCACTTTATGAACCGGTTTATTCAGATTCGGAAGATACTTTATATATCCTCGACCAGATTGGCGACCGCAATGATGTCGACAGCTGGCTTGACGAGTTATTTATAAGAGATGCTATAAAGGAACTCGGTGAACGTGAAAAAAATATCCTATATCTGCGGTTTCTTAAGGGTAAAACTCAGGTGGAAGTCGCCGGTGAAATAGGTATATCACAGGCACAGGTTTCAAGACTGGAAAAAAGTGCTATAAATCATATCAAAGGAAGCGTATAAAATTTAATACTGACATTTTATGACAAAATACTTGACATTTTCTGTAATAAATATTATAATGAAATATCATATATACGGAGCGTGTTCATAATGAAAAAAAAACAGAAATCCTTTTCCAGACTTAAAAAGTCAACAGTAATAACTATGGTATCATGCATTAGTTTTGTTGTGATGACCTTTATCGCATTACTTTTTTTCGTCAGATTTCCTATCAAACCGTCGGAAAGAATAATATCAAGTATGGGTCGTAACGGCATATATAAACAGAACGTTTCATATAGTGAGAATCCGACTATTCAGACAACTGTTTCTACTGTTGAATCTACTACCCTACAGACTACAACCGCATCTGCTACACATAAGGAATTTATTATAACTATCACTACCGGAAAGGGCTTCAGAACTGAAGTGAAGGGTCATGACGTTCCTGTTATGGATTACGATTACGACGACTACTACAATAACCACACTACTAAAACAACTACTGTCTATGAAGACGACAATGACTATAACAACGAATATAATTATTATAATTCCGAATGGTCATATTAAAAATATTTTTTAAAGCAGTTTCCTGATATAAGGAAACTGCTTTTTTATATCCTGTAT
>CAMWUB010000222.1 GCA_947177345.1 uncultured Ruminococcus sp.
ATCATATTCATATATATAATCAATGAACAACCTTGAAATTTTTTCTTTGCGTTCAATTATTTTTTCGGAAATCCAGTCACCCCAGTAACATGAATACTTATAAAAAATTTCTTTGGCGTGTTCGGGGTCATAGAAGTTTATATACCTTAATTCCGTACCTTTGTTCCTGTGTAATTCTATGTACTTTATAATGCCGTTTCCGTCGTAAGTGACATTAAAAACCGGATTATAATTCAATGAATCCGAACAGATAAGAGCATTAACTTTATATTTTGGTACGATATATCTTTTTAACGCACCTAGATATTCAATATCAATTGATTCTCCGCTGAAATCTTCGATTTTTTCCGTACTGAATGTACCCTCTCTGTAATTCAATGGTATACTGAAATATTTTTTCATTTTATCACCTCCATTATATTAAATAAAAAAATTATTATAATTAAGTGAATAAATAATGAAATATTTGTGATTATTATATGATAATCAAAAAAGCGGAGCATAACTCCGCTTATAATTAATATTCTTCAATAAAATCAACAGGCTGTTCAGTATCCTCACCGATTATATCAAAAGTTTCTTCAGCACTTTCAGGAACTTCAATAACTTCTTCTGCGTTATCTTCCGGAATTTCTATTACTTCCGTTTCTGGTGCTGATTCAGTTTCAGTGACAATTTCAGTTTCCGTGACCTGCTCCGTAGTGGTAGTGGTTGTTGTTACAGAAGTTGTTTCTGCCGGTGCGGAAAGCATTTCCTTCATATCTGAAAAAATCATCTTAAGTTTATTGTTTTCCATTTCAAATGAAATAAGTTTACCGTCCTTGCCAACCGAAATAATATAATCACCACCGTCAAGACTTCCGCTCACCTCAAGGACGTTATCATTTTCACTGCCTTTCAACTCGTCAAGACGTGCATTTGTATCGACCGCTTCAATAAGATTTGCCATCATAGCTTTAACCGGTAATGCCGATTGTGGTACGGAAAAATCAAGTCCCTTATATGATGCCGTAACAACTCCGCCGTCAAACGAAAGCTTTACACCACTAAGAGTATTAGGCGTTGCAAATTCAACATCCCATACACCATCGCCGAAACGTCTTATAATACCCTCTGCATTCAGCTTGTCGATAGTCATATTAACTGACGACTCAAACGCACAGTTAAGACCGTTTTTACGTGAAGTCTCGCTTTTAATCGGCGACGAACACGCTACAAACATTACCGCCGTTATAATCATAACCGCAAATGAAACAAGTCTTTTCATAATACTTTTACTCCAATCTATGTATTTTTTAAGACTTTTTACATCTGAGCGGTCATAATGAAACGCCTGAATTTATTTTCTGTTACTTTATTTTCCTGAACGAATCGGACAGACAATTTAAAATATCTCTTGGTAACATTGCTTCCGGTGTGAATTTTCCGGAAGCTATATCGCCTGCAAGTCCATGCAGATAAACGCCGATACACGCTGAATCGAATGCATTATAACCCTGTCCGGCTACAGCACCTATCATACCGGCGAGTATATCACCACTACCGCCCCTGCTCATACCGGCGTTACCGGTAGGATTTATTGCCATACGTCCCCTGTCTGCAACAATAGTACCTGCTCCCTTAAGTATAACGGTTACGCCTTTATATTTTGAAATGAATTTTTCCACTGAACGCAGGCGGTTATCAGATATTTCTTTTACCGTACACTTCATAAGCCGAGCCATTTCGCCCATGTGTGGCGTTAAAATAATATCTGTCCTTTTCCTTAGTAAAATATCTATGTCCGAGGCTATACAGTTTATGCCGTCAGCATCGATAATTACCGGAACTTCTGAATTTTCAACGACAAATTTCGTCAATTTTATGGTTTCGGAAGTCATACCCATTCCGCAACCGATTACAACAGCATCATATTTTTTCAGTTCTATTATATTCGGACTGAAATGCATAAATCCGCTGTTATCCGGCACTTCTATGAAAGTAGCTTCCGGAGCAAGCACCGAAACTGTACTTATACATTTTCCGGTAGTCGCAAGCTGTACAAGACCTGCTCCGCTTCTTAATGCACCCGATACCGCAAAAAATGGTGCGCCTCTCATATTATTGCTACCGGCGATTATCAGTACTTTTCCGAAAGTTCCTTTATGTGCTGTACTCTTACGTTCCGGCGGAAAGTTTTTAAATTCCTTACGGTCTATAAGAGTATATTTCTTTGCTCTCGGAAGTTGTTCAGCTTTTTCAGGAATACCTATATCAACTACCCTTATTGTACCGCATAAATCCCTTGCCGGATACTGTGTCATGCCGATTTTTATAAATCCGAATGTTAAAGTTTCGTCGGCTCTGAATGCACCCTCGGCAACCGTACCTTTAAGACTGTTCACCCCTGACGGTACGTCAACAGCTATTCTGTAGGCTTTTTTATTTATTCTGAAAATATCAGCTATATTCTTATTGAGTTCACCGTGAAAACCCGTTCCGAAAACGCCGTCTATAATTATATCCGCCTGCGGAAGACATTGTTTATAATCGTTTGTTATATTTACACATTCCTTAATATCATTGTACATATCCCTTGCGAGTTCCGTTTTCGGCGTACCACATACCATAAGTACAGATATATTTTCATAACCTACTTCCTTAAGAATTTCAGCGGATACAAAACAATCACCGGCATTATTTCCGCAACCGGCAATAAATACTATTTTTTTCTTAAAATTGTTTCTGCAATGATAATCTATAAGCCTTGCGAGTTTATAACCTGCCGTTACCATTAATTTACTTTTCGGAACGCCGTATTTTTCGGAATTATCTTCAATAATACGCATCTGTGTTGGTGTGACTATACGCATTTTCTACACTTCCCTTTTCAAGTAATTAAAATAATAAATCAAATCTTGTTTCATAATTCAGAAATCCGTTTGTCCAGATAATCATAAAGCAACTGCCACATATCAAATCCGGTATTCAAATATAATTTATTTTCCAAACGTTCAATTTCATTCAAAACTTCTTCACTCAATTCGTGATTGTCATTAAAATATAAAATATCGCATTCATTATAATCTTTGCTTGCAAACCTCTCTCTTACAAAGTCCGGTGATGCAAGCCGACATATTTCGGAAAGTATTTCAGCGTCTGCATTGTCACCGATATTCCGGAATGCATTTATTATATAAGGTGCATAATGACCTATTGAGTTTTCAAGAAAAGTAAATATGCCTTCCATGCTTAATTCAGTATCAAAATCAATCAGAAATACTGCTGTCTGAATGAAATCATTATATTCCAGCCATTCTGAACGTTCATAATCCTATAAATTCCGTGAAATTTTTTCACAAAGTTCCGAAACGGAAAACTGTTTTATATCAACATCATTTACATCAATCCACTTCATGCCTTTTCCTCTCTTGAAAACTTTGCTCTCAGACATGACGGAAGGTACTTCTTTATATTATCAAGAATCTTTTCATTCGGTGAAAATATAATCCTTGTCAGTCCGTAATCCTCGTGCTGAAAGTCGGCATAATATTCGTGTGAGGCTATATTATCGGAGCTGATAACAACGGTCATATTTTCGGATTCCTCTATATCGTCGGTATACTTTCCGAAAGCCGTGAACTTTGTGACATCAGCACTTATAAGGGCTTTACGTTTTTTCTTAGCTATTATCTTGTCAATATCAAGTTCACCGTTTGTGAATGCGTATTCATATTCGATATACGACGACTGCATTAAATTGAACGTCAGGAAACCTGCTCCGAATGCAAGCAGAAGTAATATAACTGACAGTACCGGATTACCCAGCATAAGAAATCCGACCACAAACAGTATAAGAGTTCCTGCCACTCCGGCAATAACCTTTAATGTATGACCTGTCTTTTCAGATGATGTAAGATTTTTCTTTACAAGCTGTTCTGCAAAATTATCCATAGTTTTAAAAACTCCGTTTCATAAAAATATTACTAATATAT
>CAMWUB010000223.1 GCA_947177345.1 uncultured Ruminococcus sp.
CACATGGGGCATTAACGCAGTTGGGAGCGTGTCACACTGGCAGTGTGGAAGTCAGGGGTTCAAGTCCCCTATGCTCCACCATTTGAAAACGCCTGTTTCAAGGCGTTTTTTTATTTTCAGAAATAAAAAAACCGGTATTCATTAAGAATACCGGTTAATTTTGGTTATATCAGTAATTCCAGGCATGTCCCTGAGAACAGTAATAACATTCGTCAGCATCATTCCAATAGGAATCGTAACCACATATTATACACCAGGCATCAGGATTCCAACCGTCATCAATGCCGTCTCCGTCAGCGTCAACACCAATATAATAATCATTTTCATTTACATAACCGTATGTATAGTCGTTATTGTCAGCTATTGTTGTTGTTATTGTGGTACTTTCTCTTGTAACAGTAGTTGTTGTTGTTGTTTTTGCACTGCCTACTTCTGACGGGTCAGATTTTCTTGCATCCATAAGGTTTATCCAGCCGAAAGTTGTTTCAGAATTGATATACCCCCACTTATTGCCGTCGTCGTCAACGGTTTCCTTTGTGATTGTATAACTTCCTCTGTCCGTTATAATTCCGGCAACCTGACTGTTATAAGAAGGTTCGGAATAGATACTAAGTTCCGGATTTGCCAGCCTTATGAGGTATTCACGGAATGACCCCTGAACTGTTGTTGTAGTATAAGTTTCGGTTGTAACTTCCTCTGAAGTTGTTGTAGTCTGAGGAGATTCGGTAACAATTGTAGTAGTAGTCGTTGCAGGTGGAACTATCACGTTCACTGACATTGTGGACTGCATGGAAGCAGGATTTGCAGATGGTTTAAGCTGTTCGTGTGTGAGTTTCAACAGATTTCCGCACCATAAAGCCACAAGAATCATTATTATTATCGCACCGACGATTACCATTACTTTGCCGATATTCAGTACTTTTTTCTTAGCCATTTGAAAAACTCCTTTTTCGGATTCAATACGTTCGATTATATTATACACGAACATTGAAGAAATGTCAACAGATTTTTGTAATTATATTTTTTGACTTTATGTAATTCTTGACAAATCCACAGGAATATGTTAAAATAGAAACATAATTCATTCTCGGAGGGATTTCAATGAAAAATGATTCAGGCTACAAAACACGTCAGAAAGAAAAAATTCTCGATTATCTCGTAAAAAACAGGAATAAACATACAAACGTCCATGAAATAAGCGAATTTCTTACAGCAGAGGGTACACCTGTCGGAACTGCCACAATATACCGACATCTTGATAAACTCGTTGATTCCGGTACTGTCAGGCGGTATAATTTTGACGGCAAAACCGGAGCTTGTTATCAGTATATAGAAAATGCTTCCGGCTGTCAGGAACATTTTCATCTGAAATGTACCGTATGCGGAAAACTTATTCACCTTAACTGTGAACGTCTTTCCGGTATAGACCGTCATATATTTGAACACCACGGCTTTCAGATTGACCCGTCACAGACTGTTTTTTACGGAAAATGTTCCGACTGTAGATAATATATAACCATAAAATATCAGGAGGTTTTTTATGAATATCAACTACATTCACGAGCCGACGGATTTACAATGCGGACAGGCGGTACTCGCTATGATAACAGGAAAAACAGTCGGCGAGATAGTCGAGTACCTCGACAATGACCGTGAAACTAATCTTAAAGAAATGAAACATTTCTTAAGAAATCACGGCTTTAAAATCTCCGATACTCGTATACCTGTACGCAATAAAGAAGATTTGCCGACTTTATGCCTGCTCAGTCTTGAAACTCCTCGGTGCTGGCACTGGTCACTGTACTATGACGGCGTTTTCTATGACCCCGAACACTATATATTAAATGACTTCCCCGAATCCAACCGCCGTTACTACTGGGAAATCAATTACAATTCATAATTAAGAATTTATAATTATAAATTTTTCTTCCCCTCTTGACAAATAAAGTTTCAAGTATTATAATAAGAATAGTTATTATAATAACACTTACTATACAGGAGGTCTTTTTTATGGAAAGTCTGCATTATTTGTTAATGAAGTCACATTCAGTCATGCAGAGGAAAATTTATTCAGAGGCACAGAAAATAGGTCTCACGTCCGGACAGCCTAAAATTCTTGACTACCTCTACGCACACGAGGGTAGCGACCAGAAAACTATAGCCGGTTACTGTGAGATTGAACCGGCAACACTTGGAAGTATTCTCTTACGTATGGAGCAGAAAGGTCTGATAGAACGTCGTCAGAAAAACGGTAACAGGCGTTCATTATATGTATACCTCACCGACAGCGGAAAAGAAATCTGTGAAAAAATGCACGATATTTTCATACAGGCAGATGAGCAGGCAATATCCAGTATCAGTCCGGAAGAAATTCAGGAAGTCAAGAATATTCTCACTGAAATTTGTCGCAATCTCGACGGAAAGGACTGATTTTATCATGAAAAATAAACGTACTTTTTCAAACCGTCTTGTATGCTATTTTGTCGGATTATTCATAATGACTATCGGTATCGCACTTTCAGTAAAATCAGATTTAGGAGTATCGCCTGTGAGTTCCATTCCGTATACGCTTACTGTCTGTTGGGGTATCGAGATGGGCAAGGCAACTATACTTTTTCACTGCGTACTTATCGTGATACAGATACTTATTTTAAGAAAAAACTTTAAATTAAAGTCGCTGTTACAGTTACCGGTGGGAATAGTTTTCGGCTATTTCACGACGTTCTGTAACTCACTGGCAGACCGTCTACCGTCGACTGATAATTATTTCCTGAGAATATGCATGATTCTGATAAGTGTGGTACTCGTTGCGATAGGGATATTCATGTATCTTCCGGCGGATATAATGCCTCTTGCCGGTGAGGGTGTCATGCAGGCGGTATCGGATACTATTAAAATGGAGTTTTCAAAAGTAAAGGTTGCATTTGATGTGACTATGGTTATTATATCGCTGATAACTTGTCTGATAGTACTTCATACATTAGGTAGTGTCGGAGTGGGTACGGTTATAGCGTCGCTAATGGTGGGAATCGTTTTAGGCTGGATTAAAAAATTATGGGCAAAGCGTACTAATCCCAGTACGAAGTAACTATATCCCATAATCTGTCATTTTTGTTATGACTTACTATGTAATCAATGAAAATCTTTTCTGTTTTTTCGTCACGGAATTTTTTAAGAGCCTCCCACGCTTCCTCATACGGCAGGTAGATATAATTCTTTTTTACGATTTTTAAAGCAGTACGATAAGCCATATCTTTATCTTTCAGCATAAGATATTTAATAGTATATTTTAATCGGAAACAATTATCATAACTGACGTTATTTATCCATTCGTCAATAAGTTCGTCAGTAAATTCAGTGTTTTCAAGACCATAATTATATAATCCCATAAGACTTTCTATATCAAGATATAAATTTTCCGCATTCGATTCAGCTTGTGGGAACTTTTTTCCTGTCAGATTGTATTCAGTAATCGTCAGATTGTCTTCATGAAGTTTCATTGTGAATCCGAAATAATCACCGTAAAGACTTCCGTCAGGTACGGGAATTTTAATATCACCGAAATTTATACTCTTTATTCGTGTATCATATTCTATGGTTTGTGTATATGCTTCAAAATAAACTCTTCCGACATTCATTATAGTAAGGCAATTAACCGCCTGTCCGAGAAGTGCCGATGCCGTCGCCTTGTGGTGACCGTCAAGCAATGCACTTATAAAACCGTGTTCATTATACGCCAACGCCCTCGGCGGATTAGGATTATTTTTCAGTATTTCAACGTATTCTTCAATGCGTTTCTGATTACATAGGTCTGCCGATTGCGTAGGATAAAGATATTTCGGGAAACTCTCTTTATAAAAAAAATTTTCACAAGTATAATATTCTTCAAGACAAGCAGGATTTGCAGTCAGATTATTCGGTACAGACCAGAAAAAATTACTGTTGCCGTCGGTAGGGTCATGCGGAACAT
>CAMWUB010000224.1 GCA_947177345.1 uncultured Ruminococcus sp.
ATATTTCAGATAATATTTTCCGGCAGACCGTCAGGGACGTTACTATGAAAATGGTACGCCTTACCGGAAATTATATCGCTAATCCCGAAAATTTCACGCTTACACAAAAACAGAAAATTGTTGTTGATTTTCTTAAAGAAAATAATACAGTTTCTGTCCGTGAAACCGCCTATATGTGCGGAGTAACAGGCGTTGTAATTTCAAATCTCGTGCGGAGCGGTACAGCAGAATACTATGAAATGGAAGTATTCCGCCATGTAGAAGACTTTTCTGAGGGTCATATTGATATAAATGATACGATTCTTTCAGATGAGCAACAGGCGGTATATAATACCGTTTCGCAACAGATAAACACCGGAAAACCTGATGTTTACCTGCTCCATGGCGTTACCGGTAGCGGAAAAACTGCCGTATTTGAAAAACTTATAGATTATACTGTAAATTCCGGAAGACAAGTACTTCTGCTTATTCCTGAAATAAGCCTTACACCACAGATTCTGAAAAGATTCCGGTCACTTTTCGGCGAAAGAGTAGCGGTTATCCATAGCGGACTGACTATGGGTCAGCGACTTGACGAATATAAGCGTATAAAATACGGTGAAGCCGATATTGTGATAGGTACAAGAAGTGCTGTTTTTGCACCTTTTGAAAATATAGGTCTTATAATCATGGACGAAGAGGGCGAAAGTACTTATAAATCGGAAATTCCGCCACGTTATGATACTCATGATGTAGCTAAAAGAAGATGTTTCTATCATAATGCGGTACTTCTGCTTGCCTCGGCTACACCGTCGCTTGAAAGTTATTACCTTGCGGAAAAAAATATCTATAAACTCGTGAAACTCGAAAACCGTTATCAGAATATACCACTTCCGGAAGTAAGTATAATTGATATGAACGAAGAACGTTTAAACGGTAATATGAATCAGTTCAGCCATAAGCTTGTTAATGAAATAAATCTTAATCTTGCCAATAATGAACAGACTATATTATTACTTAACCGCCGTGGCTATCATACTGTAATAAGCTGTTCCGACTGTTCGCAGACAGTACAATGTCCGAACTGTTCAGTTTCGCTTATCTATCACAAGAAAAATGACAAGTTTATGTGTCATTATTGTGGATATTCAGTAGGCTATATAAATGAATGTCCGTCCTGTAAATCCACACGGCTGAAACGTAGGGGATTCGGTACACAACGTCTTGAGGAAGAACTTAATATGTATTTTCCTAAAGCACGTATTCTGCGTATGGACGCAGATACTACTTTTTCCCGATATTCCTATGAAAATGCTTTTACTGATTTCCGTAACAAGAAGTATGATATAATGATAGGTACTCAGATGATTGGCAAGGGGCTTGATTTTCCAGATGTCACACTTGTGGGTGTACTTTCGGTAGACGGTGCTTTATATGCCGGAGATTTCAGGGCATATGAAAGAACTTTTTCACTGATAACACAGGTAGTAGGACGGAGCGGACGGGGTGAACGTTTCGGACGTGCAGTGTTACAGACCTGTAATCCGGAACACTATATAATAAATCTTGCGTCACTACAGGATTACGAAAGTTTCTATAATGAGGAAATAGCCTTACGGCGTTCCATGATATTTCCGCCGGTATGTGATTTATGTATTTTCGGATTTTCCGGAGTTGACAGTATGGCAGTACAGAAAGCCTCGGAAGCGGTATTCATGCTGATGAAGCAGAAACTTGATATACTTCAGCCGAAAACTCCGGTAAAAGTAATCAGACCTGTTAAGTGTTCCTACGAAAAGATAAACGGACGGTATCGCTGGCGTATAATAATGAAATGTAAAAATACTTCGGAAATAAGAAATTTTATCAGCGATATTCTTAAAAGTTCCGTGAAACTCAGGGAAATGAAAAATATTTCCATTTTCGCCGATATAAACGGCGATACAGCATTATAAATAAAGAAAGGATTATAACAAATGGCTTTAAGAAAAATTCTGACCGATAAGGACGAGGCTTTACACAAAGTTTGCAGACCTGTCGAAAAATTCGATGCAAAACTTGCACAACTTCTTGACGATATGCACGCAACTCTTGACAAGGCACAGGGCGTAGGTCTTGCTGCCCCGCAGATAGGAATTTGCAGACGTATTTTTATAATGCATCTCGACGAAGGCAATATTGAGGCAATCAATCCGGAAATTATTCTGAAAAAGGGAAAACAACGTGTAGAAGAGGGTTGTCTGTCATGCCCGAATGTATGGGGATTCGTTACACGTCCGATGTATTGCCGTCTGAAAGCTCAGGACAGATACGGCAACTGGTGGGAACGTGATTTTAAAGAACTCGGAGCACAATGTACCGAACACGAATATGACCACCTTGACGGTCATGTTTTCACTGAAAAAGTAGAAGAGTTTTTCGTTCCTGAGGAGAGTTAAAACATATGAAGATTGTTTTTATGGGTACACCTGATTTTGCTGTACCGTGTCTGCGTATGCTGGCGGAAAGTTCGCACGAAATACCGGCAGTTTTCACACAACCCGACAAGCCTAAAGGTCGTGGTTATAAGATGATACCTACACCGGTCAAGTCCGTAGCTATTGAATATGATATACCAGTATATCAGCCGTTATCGCTCCGTAAGGGTGAAGACGCTGAAAAATCGCTTGAAATCCTGAAAGATATTTCACCTGATTTGATAGTAGTTACGGCATACGGTCAGATTCTACCGAAAGAAATTCTGGAGCTTCCGAAATACAGATGTATAAATATTCATGCCTCACTGCTTCCGGCTTATCGGGGTTCAGCACCTATAAACTGGTGTCTCCTTAACGGCGAAAAGATAACAGGTATTACTTCAATGCTTATGTCAGAGGGTCTTGATACTGGTGATATGCTTATTAAAAAATCTACGGAAATAGGCGAAAATGAAACTTATCAGGAACTATATACAAGACTTGCTGATATGGGCGGTGAAGTACTTGCTGAGACTATCACGGCAATAGAAAACGGTACACTTATACCGGAAAAACAGGACGATTCGCTTTCATGCTATGCTCCTATGATTCGTAAGGAAATGAGTTTTTTAGACTTCTCGAAAAGTGCAAAGGAAATTCATAATACTATACGTGGTGTTACCGGTTTTACGACGTTATGCGGAAAACGTCTGAAAATATTCAAATCTGAAATAGTTGACGGTTCTTCAGATGACGTTGACGGTACTATTATAGATACTAAGAATTTTATTGTAAAATGCGGTGATGGTGGTCTGATAAAATTCAATGAAATTCAGCTTGAAGGTGGTAAGCGTATGAAAACTACTGATTTTCTGCGTGGCAGAAAACTGAATCACGGTGAAAAGTTAGGTTAATGGTGATTCTTATGGCAGACGCAAGATTTATAGCAGTAAAATTATTATACAAAACTTTTTCAGATGAAAGTTTCTCAAATATCCAGCTGAACAGCGGTCTTAAGAAGTCCGGTCTCGATGACCGTGATAAAAAATTATGTTCGCTTATCTATTACGGAGTTATCGAAAGAAAAATTTATCTTGATTACGTTATAGAAAAGTTTTCGGTAAGACCTTTGAAAAAACTTGATGATGTAATTCTTAATATACTGAGATGTGGTATATATCAGCTTATGTTTACAGAAAATATTCCTGAAAGTGCAGTGGTCAATGAATGCGTATCACTTGCCCGTAAATTTGGTAAAAAAAGTGCATCAGGTATGGTAAACGCTGTACTCCGGAACTTCATACGGCAAGGAAAAACAGTAACACTTCCGGAAGACAAGTTACAGAGATATAGTGTAGAGTATTCGGCATCACCGGAATTTGTAAAAAGTCTTGTAAATGATTACGGTGAAGAACTTACAGTAAATCTTCTTTCAGATTCTTTAGGTAATCCACCGGTTACAGTCCGCATGAATAATCTGAAGTGTACGCAGCAGGAATTTATTTCCGTACTCGGAAACATAAAGGTTATAAAA
>CAMWUB010000225.1 GCA_947177345.1 uncultured Ruminococcus sp.
CTCTTTTTCATTCTTCTTTCAGTCATTTTTTTTTATATTATTTCTTTCAAAATTTATAAGACAATCTGCTGAAAATTCCACGACGGAATCAAAATCGAATGGCTTATAGATTCCGGCTTCAAAGAGTTCCGCAAGCCGAGTACCTTTCAATATTACAACCGGATATATCCTGACAGTATCAGGTTTTATTTCAATGATTTTATTCATAGTTTCGGATTCGGTTTCCGGAGTACTTCCGTAAAGACCTGTCATCATCTGTAAACCTAATTCAAAACCATACTCACGTATCAGGTGACTTGCGTTGAAAATATCCTGTACAGTATGTCCCCTGTTGTTCATACGGAGTACTTCGTCGTTCATTGACTGTGCACCGAGTTCTATAGCCGTCACGCCGTATTTTTTCAGGATTCCGAGAATCTCCGGTGTTATACAATCCGGACGTGTTGAAATTCTTATACCGTGAAATTTTCCCGAACCGATAAATTTATAAGCCGTCCGGAGCAGGTCTTTCATATAGTCAGGCGATATAGCCGTGAAACTTCCGCCGAAAAACGCTATTTCGGTATTTTCCGGATTTTTTATTTCATGAAGTGCCTGTGTACATATGTTATCTACTTCCTGAACTGTCGGAGCTGTCTGCGTACCGCTGATAGTATGCTGATTACAGAAACTGCACATATTCGGACAGCCTACGTGTGCCACAAATATTGATATATTATTATGTTTCATAGCCCATTAATTCGAGTGCTTCTTTAGCGGATAACTGTTCAGCTTCTTTCTTGCTTTTTCCCCTGCCCTTTCCGATAACCTGTGAATTTAATCTCACTTCAACGACAAATCTTTTATTATGGTCAGGACCTTCTTCGCCTATGAGGACGTATTCAACTTTTTCTTCCGGATTTTTCTGGACAATTTCCTGAAGTACGGTCTTGAAATCGCTGAATGCAGGTTTCTGAGGGTGCTGGACATCTTCCGGCATAAATCGCATGATATGTTTTGTAGCCGGTTCTATACCGCCGTCAAGATAGATAGCGGCAATGACAGCCTCGAAAGCGTCGGCAAGTATTGAGGGTCTTTCACGTCCGCCGGTGTTTTCCTCGCCTCTGCCTAAGAAAAGATATTCACCTAAATTTATCTGTTTGGCGAAAACGTGTAAAGACTTTTCGCATACAAGAGAGGCACGCACTCTTGTAAGTTCACCCTCCGCAACGTTAAGGCTTTTATATAAATAGTCTGATACAACTATTGAAAGTACACTGTCACCAAGAAATTCAAGGCGTTCATTGCTTCCGGAGGGATTTTTCTTTTCGTTTGCATATGATGAGTGCGATAACGCCTGATAAATCAGTTTCTTATCCTTGAAAGTATAATTTATAATTTTTTCAAATTTTTCAATCCTGTCCAATTTTATTCAACTCCTTTGAAATCTCCGCTGTTTTTTCGGCGTATTTTTCTATAACGCCTGATACATCAGTTTCAACGCATTTTTTAGCCTGACGTATCGCATTGAAAAAGGCTATACTGTCAGAATTTCCGTGGGCTTTTATTACAGGTTTCTTCACGCCGAGAAGTGCCGAACCGCCTACCTCTTTGTAATCCATCTGCTTACGGAATTTTTTTATCTTGCTTAGTGAGAATATCGCACCTACTTTACCGATACCGGAATAAATCCACTTCATTTTCTTACCGAACAATGACCCCATACCCTCGTAAAGTTTAAGGGCAATGTTTCCGGTGAAACCGTCGGTGACTACTACGTGACATTCACCTTTAGGCATATCACGAGCCTCTATATTGCCGACAAAATTAAGTCCGGATTTTTCAAGTAGTTTATAAGTTTCTATTTCAAGTTCCCTGCCTTTAGTTTCTTCTGCTCCTATGTTGAGTAACGCTACTTTAGGATTCTTAACACCCATGACTTTTTCCATGTAAGCACTGCCCATTATCGCAAACTGCACCAGCATTTCCGGACGGCATTCAGTATTAGCACCGGCGTCTGTGAGAACGAAACTTCCCTTATCCGCCGGAAGTACCGGCGACGGTGCTACACGTTTTATACCTTTCAGACGTTTAACAATGAACGTCGCACCCATTACTAACGCTCCTGTACTTCCTGCTGATACGAAAGTATCACCTTTACCGTCGGCGAGGAGTTTAAGACCGATTGCCATGGACGTATTTTTTCCGGATTTTATAATTTCCTTTGGTTCTTCGTGTATATCAAAAACTTCAGGTGCATGGACTATTTCTATACCGTCGAGATTTATTTCATTTTTCTTTGCACAGGATTTTATTTTCTTTTCGTGTCCGGTGAGTATGATATTAACATCAAGTTCAGATACGGCACGTTCACAGCCTTTCAGAACTTCCAGAGGTGCGTTATCTCCGCCGAATGCATCAACAATTATTTTCATAGTTAATCCTTTCCAGTTCGCTTTTAAGTGAGTTTATAGCCCTTTCGGCATAAACGCCGTATTTTTGTTTTTTATCCTTTATTCTTACCGGAATACCCGGCAGAATACCCATATTAGCACCCATAGGCTGAAATTTTCCGTTATTGTATGGGTCGCTGACGTATGCCGACAATGCACCAGTCATTGTATCTGCCGGAAGTCTCAGCGGTGGGAGATTTTTAATTTTTCTTGCGACGGCTATTCCGGCAAGAAGTCCGCTCATAGCCGATTCCATATAACCTTCAACGCCGGTTATCTGACCGGCAAAATATATATCCGGATTACTTTTCATTGAGAAGTCAGAATTGAGATATTCCGGACTGTTTATGAAAGTATTCCGGTGCATTACGCCATATCGCATGAAATCGGCATTTTCAAGACCTGTTATCATGGAAAATACACGTTTCTGTTCACCGAATTTTAAATTAGTCTGGAATCCTACTAAATTGAATAAAGTTCCGGCACGGTTTTCTTTCCGGAGCTGTACCACAGCATAAGGTCTTTTATTGGTGCGTGGGTCAGTGATTCCCACTGGCTTCATACAGCCGAAACGCATTGTATCAACACCACGTGAGGCGAGAACTTCAACCGGCATACAGCCCTCGTATACACTGAAAGGGTGTGTTTCAAAATCTTTTAACTGAACCGTTTCCGCCGTGGTTATAGCCTCATAGAATGCCATGTACTCTTCTTTTGTCATTGGACAGTTTATATAATCAGCATCGCCCCTGTCGTATCGTGAGGCATAGAAAACTTTTTCCATATCAATACTTTCCGCCGTGACTACCGGTGCAACTGCATCATAAAAACTGAGACCGTCACCGCATAGCGATTTTATTTTATCCGCCATAGCTCCGGAAGTCAAAGGTCCTGTTGCAATAATCGTTATACCCTCCGGAATTTCCGTAACTTCACCGGATATTACTTCTATAAACGGATTGTTTTTTATTTTGGCGGTCACACTGTCAGAAAATTTTTCCCTGTCGACTGCTAACGCACCACCGGCGGAAACTGAATTTTCCTTTGCACACGGTACTGTAAGCGAACCTAACATTTCCATTTCATATTTAAGAAGTCCGGAAGCTGATTCAATCCGTGAGGCTTTCAGCGAATTTGAACATACCAGCTCCGCAAAACCTGCGTATTTATGTGCCGGTGTGAATTTTTCTGGTTTCATTTCAAATAATTTAACTTTTATGCCGTTCTGTGCGATAATCCATGAGGATTCGCAACCGGCGAGACCTGCTCCTATTACGTTTACTGTCATTTCTTCAACTCTCTTTCATATCCGCAGTTTTCATTTTCACAGACAAGTTTTCCGCTTTTACCGCCCTTGATAAATAACGTCTTTTTACATTCCGGACATACTTCTTCAGAGGGTACATTCCACGTCATGAAAGTACATTCCGGATATTTTTCACAACCATAGAAACTTCGGCCCTTGTTGGATGTCTTCCGTTAGGTTGTTCCGTCGCAACGGGGCCATTTTCCGGGAGTTTCAGGGACTATCG
>CAMWUB010000226.1 GCA_947177345.1 uncultured Ruminococcus sp.
CTGCTTTTATGATAGATGTATATGTTTTCGGATTAATAAATTATATATAAAGGAGTTTTTAAAATGGCAGATACAAGATTTACAGCGTTAGGACTTTCAGGAAGCGGAAAAACCTGCTATATTCTTGGAATGTATTATGAAATGGTAACAGGTGTTAAGGGGTTTACTATTAAGACTTTGAATGAAACAGCCTCAAAGCTTGAGGACTGGATGGATAGACTTGACGATGAAACGGGTGCTGACAGATTTCCGGCTGGTACGGGACTTACAGAAGTTTCTAACTATGAGTTTGACCTGAATTATCAGAATCAGAAAATTATGAGTTTTGACTGGATGGATTACGGAGGACGTACTCTCAGGGAGAAAGAAAATAATCCTGAAGCTTTTGCAGAACTGAAAAAATCTATCAGCGAATCAGCAGCACTCTATGTTTTTGTTGACGGAGACCTTCTTTGTGACGAAGATACAGAAAGAAAGATTAAAAATGTCAAAAGGAAATGCGGACGTATCATCAATCCGTTTCTTACAGATTTTATTCAGGAAAAAGGTGCTGAACTTCCACCTATTGTTTTTGTTATTACGAAGTCAGACCTTTGTAAACATTACATAAAAGACAACAATGAAATCTATAATGTGCTTAATGAATCTTTCAGCAGCGTTTTCGGCAAAAATAGCAGATGTTATATTACTACTGTATCACTGGGTAATGACATTGCAGAAGAAGACGGCGAGGCAGACCCTATAAATATTCAGATTCCGTTTTTTATCGGGATATACCACGAGTTTTTCAATGCCTGCAATTACATCAAATCTAAAATTGAAGATGAAATCCAAGATAAACGCAATTCAATTTCTGCAAGTCGTAGTGAAATTAGTTACCAAAGAGGCAGATGGTTTTTTACTAATTACAATAAAATCAGATGGGCAGAAGAAAATATTGATGAAAAAAATAAGCAGATTGCGGAAAAAGAAGAGCAACTGCAAGGTATAAGAAAACTGCTGCTTTCCGTTGCGGCAGAACTTACAAGGCTCAGCAATAATTTTGTACTTATAGACGGCGGAAAGGAAATAGATTTTTCTGCTGATGAAGTATACGATTTTTAAGGAGGAAAGATATGAAAGCATATCTGTTAATTTACAGCAGAACAAAAAACGATGACTTTGTTCCTGATTTTCTTACACGTCCTGCCGACATTGACTGGCAGACTGCTCTTAAATATACTACAAGTGCTATTGCTAATCTTGATACGTTTAATGGTATCAGATACAGCATATTCAATGTAGGCGATTACTGTATAGGTGGTATTTCATGTATTACCAAAACGCTTGTAAATCAGTTGACAGGCGAATTAAATTCAGAGGTTATTGACAAGGCAAACAACTACCTGAAAGACTGCAAAGGAAGAAATATTGTGGCTTTTATAGGTTTTGCAGTTCCAAAGTCTGAAATCACAGACGGAAAAATTCCGGATATTAAACTTTCCGAATACTGGACAGTCTATCAGGAATATCTTTCACATCAGTGGGAAAATCAACATACTGAATCGGAAAAGCTGTCCTCTCCGATTGTAGAACTGAATGAAAAAACATACAGTTCTTTTCATAAACCTTATATTGAAATGATTAAGGATAAGTATATAGTAAAGGATTTTCACGGAGCGGAGCAGGCAACGCTTGATTACTTCCTTGACAGAATTATGAACCACAATGAAAATGTATCATTTATATCGGATATTGTATACAAATCCGATTGGGATAAGATATGTTTCAGTCATGCTTATGTTTCGTACACACTTTATAAATCAATTATATCTTCCACTGAACGTGAAGTCAGGACAGTAATGAACAGAACGACAGTGCAGACAGGTTCAACAGGAACACAGGCAAGCAGATATGACAGTATGTTTGCAGATTATAAAAGTTCAAAATCCACAGCACCTGTTCAAAAGGAAAAGCCACTTGATTCAGACAATAAGTCTGAATCGGGAGGCTCAAAAAAAAATATGGGGTTATTTGACAGGATTTTTAGTGCTGATAATGATAATTCTTATAATCTTCCTGAAACCAAACGCACAGACAAAAGCAGTTTATACTATGAGCAACTCATCTGCGACAATCTGCAAAGATATAGACATTACGCTGACTGGTCATACGATGGAAAATCATGTGTGATTTCCCACCAAAAAGGTATTTATAAATATATATATAAAAATGCTTTGCGTATGCTTTCGACAGAACGAGAATACAGCAGATATATTTCAAAGGTAATATTTGAAATGGATAAACAGGAAATCAAAATTGTACTTAAATGAAAGGAAGTTGAATTATGGGCGACTTGTTTGGTGCATATCGAAGTGTAAGCTCTGAAAAAAGAGACAAGTCTTTTGAGACTATTTCTGCATATGAGGAGCATTATATGAAACTTCTGAAAAAATATGCTCCTGAAATTCAGGAGATTGAACAGATGATGCGGAACCTCCGTGAAGAACGCAAGCGTTTTTATCTTGAAGAACTTCCACAGATTCAGCATACAATGACAGCAGACAACGTTCTTTCTGAAGAAAACAAGGCTGAATGGCTTAAACAGCTACAGGAAAATATGGAACATAGCTTTCAGATAAGTGAAGCCCTGATACAGCACTATATTACAAAAAACCTTGAAGAATTTGAACGTGAACTGAAATCAAGCACATACGGAGGATAAAAAATGATTCATGAAAATGATTATCGTTTCTGTGTGTCGGAAGCTCTTAAAATAATGAAAAGTCAGCGTGAAAAGCTTTATCGGGACTGTATTGAATTAAATCCTGTGATTTATAACGGACTTCATTCTTATGATAAATCGTCAGTCCGTGATATATATTTTCAGATGTATTTTTCTGACTGGCTCAGTATGCACTGGGAAATAATTAATAATATTCTTGAACATCATAAGGAGTATTCCAAAAGCAGAAAAAAAGAAATGATTTTGTTTTTTGCTGAATATTTTTCAAGGTTGTCAGCAGAGATTGATAACAAAAGCAAGATTTCAGGCGTGGCATATCCTGAACTTATAAAAGAAAAAAATTCCGCACTGAGAGAAATGCTGATTTATTCAGAACATTGGGAACAGAATTGCGACAGACTGCGTGTACAGATGAAAAAATGTCATGAACAGTATATACATTTACTTAAAGAACTGGAGGAACAGGAAAATGGGACTTTTTGATATGTTTGATAAAATTGATGATATTATATACAAGCCTATAGAAGCTCTATGCAACTGGATTGAAGAACCTTTAAGGTCATTTGAATCCAAACGTCAGATACAGCAAATGCAGGTTACTGCCGAAATCGAGGAAAAAGCACGTCGTCAGGAAGCCGAATTACAGGCATATTCTGCACGTCAGCAGGTTGAAATCGAAGCAGACAGAAGACGTTTGAATGCCGAGATTGACCAGATGATTCAGGAGCAGGAAATGGCAAACCGTGAAAAATTTGTTGAGGCACTTAAACGTTATCAGACTGATTTGGCAAGAGTTAATGTCGAAATCGTGAACAGTATTGGTCTCATGACTATTGACCTCAGAAGAACAGCTCATGCTTTGGTAACAGAAAAAACACAGGAATACAGAGAAATTCAGAATCAGGCTATTGAATCAGCAATGAAACGCCTTGACGAAATCAACGAGCGTTATGCAAATAATGAAAGAGTACGTACAAGAATGGAAGATTCAGTAATGAATCAAATGGATTCTGTTATTGAAGCTGCTGACAGATTTATTACGGAACTTGCTGACGATTTGAAACGCCTTAATCAGAATACTGATGACTTAATGCATATGGGAATGGAAAACGTCAATAAATATCTTGCTCCTATGGGACAGTCGTTACATATTGATTCAACCATTGATTATTGTATGACAAGTCAGATTGAAAGTAAAGAAATTGTTGACATCACAAAGTATTAATCAGGTTTATAA
>CAMWUB010000227.1 GCA_947177345.1 uncultured Ruminococcus sp.
GTATTTTATACAGTCCCTTTTATGATTTAAGATATTTTGATAATTTTTTCCGGCGTTTCTGTGTATACATGACTTTATCAGCCTCCGTGACAAAATGGAATATATCTTCATGAGGTTCAGGCAGTGCTATAATATAGCCTGTACTTGCGTTGAGTTCAAACGGATAAAGTTTAGTATCATTTATTTTTTTAATATTTTCTTCTATGCGTCTGGTAAGTTTCATGGCATCATATTCACCATAACCTGCTCCGAAAACTATAAATTCATCTCCGCCGAAACGACAGTATACTTCATTTTCACTGCACGAAACACGCAGGACATCGGCAATATTACATATGGCTACATCACCCACATCATGACCGAATGTATCATTTATTACTTTCAGACCGTCAAGGTCAATGAACATAAGCATAATATTACGTTTTTCAGCGATACAGTTATTATAAGCCTCACGTGTAGCGTTTATGAATCCGTTACGGTTATATATTCCGGAAAATGTATCCTGTGCATAGAGTTTACGCAGATGCTTTACAGCCGTATTTAGACACATAAGTTTCCGGATATTTTCAAGTGAATTGCTTATACTTATACATAGAGTTTCAAACATTGAATTATGTATATTCACACGAGGGTTCATTATAGCCATGTAACCAAGGCAACGAGTTCCGAAATGTAGCGGAACAAGATAATAAAAGCGTCCGGATTTATTTACTTTTGCTACAGACGGCAGAATATCGCTTTTTCTGATTACCGATTCTTTATAAAACAAACCCTGCCGGTAGATAATCGGAACAATAATATTTTCCGTATAGTCCGAGGGTATAGGCGTGTCTTCGCTTTCCTGATATGCGTTCTCATCTGTGAGTGATTCAGCGTCCCAGTTTTCGCACAGACAGAAATAAAATTCTTCCGGTTGCATTTCCCTGACAAAATCCTTTACAGAATCTATATACTTTTCATAGGTATTGCAACCCGAAAGTACACACGAAAGATGATTGAACATTGTCATATAACTTTGTGTCTTTTCAAAACGTGTATAATTATTATAATTGAATTTTCTGAAAACATTCAAATCTGCATGAGATTCCGAGGGACAGCCACAGCTTTCGGTAAAGCGTGGTGACATTTCAAGAATTATACTTCTTTCCTGCTCCTGATTGGTGAAATGTCTGAAAAGCATTTCACAGGCGAGTTTTCCGGAATATTGCAGAGGTCTTTTAACAGAAGTTATTTCTATCTGATAATTATTTGTATTATATGTGTTGTCAAAACCGGTAACGGCTATATCTTCCGGCACTTTATAACCGGCTTCAATAAGACGGTTTATAGCAGTAGTCGCCATTACATCATTGGCACATATTATAGCGTCTGGAAGTTCTTTCCATTTTTTCAGGAAATATTCTGCACCGGCTTTTCCGGACGGTGAACGAAAATCGCCATAAAATATATTATTTTCTTCGATACTGATATTGTTTTCCGCAAGCACTTCACGGAAAGAATTTAATCTGTCAGCACTTTCCGGATTATCGGCAGGACCTGAAATATAACTGAATTTTCTGAAACCGTGTTCATATATAAGATGTTCTGTAATTTTACGCATAGCTTTTTTATTGTCTATGCCTATATGATAAAGTTCAGGAATATCGTTATCCATGCTTACCGCCGGAATACCAGCGGATTTTATACGGCTTATTATATTATCTACTACCGGCGGATAATCTATAGTATTCGTAAGAAGTATAGCACCGTCATAATTGCGGAAATCGGGCAGATTGAAAATATTAAATTCTCCGGTATCATGCACCGGATTGCCCATTGACCCTATAAAAGATATAAAAGCCTCTACATTTATCGAACATTCAGTAGCAGATGCGGAGATTCCGTTAAGTATTTCACTCTGGTAACTCTGGTCTATTCCGGCAATAATTACGGCAACTCTGTAAACGGGCATTTATTTCAACTCCTAAAAAAATCTCTATGTATATTATTGTACAGTAGTTTTTTAAAAAAATCAATAGAATTATGATTAATATTAATTATATTACTGATTCATATTTTATTAATATCAATGCCGGAGCAGGTAATATTATGGCGTTAAAAGCTGAAAGTTTTGCAGTAATTGCGAATATTTTATATCAAATTGACGAAATTTCACGGCGTTATTGACAAATCATAAAAAAATGCTATACTATAAATAGCAGATAATATTTTTTATTTATACGGAGGTAATTAAATGAATATCTGGCACAAAATAAGCCCGAAAAGAATTACTCCCGAAAATTTCTATGCTGTCATAGAAATAGGTAAGGGAAGTAAAATCAAGTATGAACTTGATAAAGATACAGGTCTGATAAAAATGGACAGAATACTTCATACATCTACACACTATCCGGCAAATTACGGATTTATTCCGAGAACCTATTCAGACGATAATGACCCCCTTGACGTTCTTGTACTCTGTTCTGAAAAACTTATACCGCTTACACTTGTGAAGTGCTATCCGGTAGGAGTTATCAGAATGCTTGACAACGGTCATCACGACGATAAAATTATTGCAATTCCGTTTGATGACCCTAACTATAATATCTATAAAGATATTGACCAGATACCTAAACACATATTTGACGAGATGAGCCATTTTTTCACCGTATACAAGGAACTCGAACACAAGGCAACCGCTGTTAATGAGGTGGAAAATGCCGATTCCGCAAAGCGTATCATTTCGGAAGATATAGAAAGATATATCGAAAATTTCTGTAAGTAAAAAATTATTGTGAAAGGAAATTATTTTTATGACAGCTTCAAGTGAAAATTTATTCAGTCAGCCAAATGTAGCACCAATAGGCGTTATTGCCATGGAAAGCGTCAAGGAACTCGGTGCGAAAATCAATGATTATCTTGTCAAGTGGCACGGAAATGCTACAGATACTTTTCTTGTTGAAAGCGAATGTCCACGCTTTTCTTCCGGAGATGCCAAAGGTCTTATAAAGTCTACCGTCAGGGGAAAGGATTTATTTATAATCATTGATGTAGGCAACTATAATATAAAGTACGATTACTTCGGTATGCAGAATGCTATGTCACCAGATGACCACTTCCAAGACCTGAAAAGAATTATTCAGTCTGCAAGCGGTAAGGCACACCGCATAACAGTTATTATGCCTAATCTTTACGGTGGCAGACAACACAGAAGAAGTTACCGTGAATCACTTGACTGTGCCTGTGCTTTACAGGAACTCGAAGCTATGGGAGTTTCAAATATAGTTACTTTCGATGCCCATGACCCTCGTGTACAGAACGCCGTTCCGCTTATGGGATTTGATAACGTCATGCCGACTTATCAGGTATTGAAGACCATGTTAAAAGATATAAAAGATATTGACTTCTCAAAGGAAAAGTTTATGGTTGTAAGTCCTGACGAAGGTGCTTTAAACAGAAATATGTATTATGCGTCTGTACTCGGCGTTGAAATGGGTATGTTTTATAAGAGACGTGATTATTCAACTATCGTCAACGGCAGAAATCCTATTGTTGCACATGAATATCTGGGTAATTCCGTTGAGGGTAAGGACGTTTTTGTAGCAGATGATATTATTTCTTCCGGTGAATCAATGCTTGACCTCGCATACGCACTCAAAGAAAAGAAAGCTGGCAGAATCTTTACATATGCAACGTATACTATCTTCACAAACGGTCTTGAAAAATTCGACAAGGCATACAAAGACGGCTACATAGACGGCGTTTTCGGTACTAACCTGACGTACAGAACTCCTGAACTTCTTAGCCGTCCGTGGTTCCATGAAGTTGACGTTTCTAAATATATCGCTTATTTCATTGAGGCTATCAACCATGATGTTTCTATCAGCAAGATTATTGACCCACACGAAAAAATACAGAATCTTCTTAAAAAATACGGTATGAAGTAATATATAC
>CAMWUB010000228.1 GCA_947177345.1 uncultured Ruminococcus sp.
ATATAAAGGGGGATTTTTTATGAAAAAATTCAGAAAGATTATCAGTTGTATATCCGTACTTGCCATGTGTGTTACAATGGGAAGTTTTACAGATATGAGTATCAGAAATGTATCAGCGATTTCAGAAGATTCATTATCTACCGGCGAAAATGACAGCAAACTTGAAGATTACTGTGAGCAGGTTGTAGAACTGGTAAATAAGGAAAGGGCAAAGCAGGGACTTACAAAACTTACTTATAATGAGGCTCTGAAAAAAGCATCTGCGAAACGTGCTACCGAACTTGTGGAATACTATTCACATGACAGACCCGATAAAAGAAATTGCGTTACCATACTCGGCGAATACGGAATATCTACTATGAAACACGCTGAAAATATCGCCACTACATATCCGCACGGAGTTAATCCGCCTGAAAATGTAGTCAATGGCTGGCTTAATTCAAGTGGACACCGTGCAAATATACTTAATCCGGATTATAAAAATATAGGTGTAGGCATTGCATATTATAACGGTGGATACTACTGGGTACAGATTTTTTCCAGTGATATTATATTATCAGATGATGTAACATGGGGTCTCGATAATAACGGAACACTTACCGTAGACGGTACAGGCGATATGCCTGATAAATTATCGCTGTTTTCTTTGCGTGATAACGTCCGGAAAGCTGTTATAGGCGAAAACATGAAAAGCATGAACTGTTATGACCTTTCAATGTGTAAGAACTTATCGGAAATTACTGTATTGAATCCCGAATGTCAGATTAATAATTCCGGATATAATATAAAAGCTGATACAATATATGGTTATGCCGGTTCACCTGCTCAGACATACGCAAAGGATAAAAATAAAACTTTTGTTACTATTTCCGGTAATCCGAATCAGACGACTACTACTGACAGAAATATTATATACGGTGATGCCGATGGTGATGGTAAGGTAAGTATCGCTGATGCTGTACTCATAATGCAATATATAATAAATCATGATGATTTTTATATATCAGAAGAATGTTTATATTCTGCTGATGTAGTAAATACCGGCGACGGTCTGACTACTATGGACGCTCTTGCAATACAGCTTATTGACATAAATCTTTTAAGTATTGAAGATTTTCCGATAACTTCGGAAAAACTTCAGGAAATTATAACATAATAAATTTAACCCTCCTTATATGAGGAGGGTTTTTTTATATCAGTCATCTTCATAGAAGACATTATATGTCAATGCCCTGTGACTGTACGTGCTTAAAACGATTCCTATAACTGCGTACATACTAACCATAGCAGTACCACCGGCACTCATGAACGGTAACGGAACTCCTATAACTGGTGCGGCTTTGAGAACCATACCAATATTCATTACACAATGTGCGAAAATCATTCCGAATGCTCCTATACATATGAATCGTCCGAGACGGTCACGGGCTATACGGCTATCCGCAAAAGTCTTTAGACATATATAAGCAAGTATTATCAGTATGCCTACAGCTCCTACAAATCCGAAAACCTGTCCCGCAAACGTAAAAATAAAATCGTTGTGTATTTCAGGAACGTATATATATTCGTCGGAACTTCCGAAAAGTCCCTTTCCGAAAACTCCGCCTGACTGCAATGCGGATATGCCTAAATCCTGCTGATATTCTATATAATCAGGGTCTGTACCAGGGTGAAAAAGTATCAGTATTCTCTTCTTATGAAAATCACTCAGTGCGAAAAACCACATACCGGCAAGACCTCCGGCAACTGCAAACGGTGCTAAAACAAGATACTGCCACGAAATATTTGCGGAACATATCATAAATGCGAACATTACCGCAAATACAATAGCCGTTCCGTAATCTCCCTGCTTGCCGACTATTGCAATCGGTAAGCCACCGTGCAGACATAGCAGTAACATATGAAGAGGTTTATTCATATTTTCCTCGTCAGATGATAAATGATACGAAAATGTAAGTATAAATACTATTTTCAGTATTTCCGACGGCTGAAACTGAAACGAACCTATCATAAGCCATGCTTTATCGTCCGCACCCTCACGCTGATAACCCAGCGACGTAAATGTAAGCCCCACAAGCACAAGTGCTATCGGTGCATATATAAACCACATTTTTACAAGTTTCCGGTAATCTATAAATGAAAGAATTATAGCTGTACCTATTCCTAATATCATGGAAAAAAGCTGTGTACGCCAGTAACTGTCACCAACACCTTCGCTTTCACTTATACCGCTCTTGCATATCGAGTAAATCAATAATGTACTTATCACGGCACATATAGTAACCGCTGTAAGTAATCCTATATCAACGCTGTGTTTGTTATCGGAAAGATTTTTAAAAGCCGATTTCATTCTGTTCTCCTTTTCTTTTAAATTATTACAACAGTTTGCGGTCAAGACCTCTGTAACGTACTGCCATTGCGATATGTTTTTTCTGTATATTTATGCTTTCGTCGAGGTCTGCGATAGTTCTTGAAACTTTCAGAATACTGTCATAACCTCTTGCACTGAGACCCATAATATTAAAGACCTTTTCAAGATAATTCTGTGATTCATTATCAATTATGCAATATTCGTTTATTTCCCTTTTTGACATGAGTGCGTTGCATTTGACAGAAGTATCTTTAAAGCGTTCTTTCTGTATCTGACGTGCAATAACAACTCTTTTTCTTATATCCGCTGAAGATTCGCCTTTTGAAGATGACGTTATTTCACTGAATTCAAGCGGAGCTACTTCAACATGAAGGTCTATGCGGTCAATCAACGGTCCGGAAATCTTTGCACGATAATTTTCAATCTGTTTCTGAGTACATTTGCATTTATTACGGGTACTGCCATAATATCCGCATGGACACGGGTTCATAGCACCTATAAAAATCACGTCACACGGATATGAATAACTACCGTTTACACGGGAAATATTTACAACGCCGTCTTCGAGTGGCTGACGGAGCATTTCAAGTTTATTTCTGCTGAACTCTGCCATTTCGTCGAAAAATAATACACCGTTATGTGCTATGGAAATTTCCCCCGGGCGTGGTACAGTTCCGCCTCCTACTATCCCGACTGCTGAAATTGTATGGTGCGGTGAACGGAATGGTCTTTTAGTTATTATTGGCATTTCCGGCGTGACTAATCCTAATATCGAATGAATTTTTGTAGTTTCCAGAGCCTCTTCAAATTCCAGTGGCGGAAGTATAGATGGTATACGTTTGGCAAGCATACTTTTTCCGCAACCTGGATTGCCTATCAGTAATGCATTATGTCCGCCTCCTGCCGATATTTCAAGGGCTTTCTTTGCCGATTGCTGACCCATTACTTCGGAAAAATCCGCCTGCTCACCGTATTCATTAAAAGACGGTATGTAGTTCTGACATGGTTTCAGCATATTCTGCCCCCGAAAGTGTTCTATCAGTTGCTTCACGTTTTTGACGGCATATACTTTTATTCCGTCAATTACAGAGGCTTCATGTGCGTTATCGTATGGTACGAATATGGATTTTATATTTTTTTCCTTGGCGAGCATTACCATAGGAAGTATACCGTTTAATGACCTTATATCACCATTCAGGGAAAGTTCACCTATAAAAGCACAATCCGGCGGAACAGTGTCCACGAGGTCTGTGGCACTGACAATAGCCATAAATATAGCAACATCATATACTGAACCGCTTTTCTTGGTATTCGCCGGAGCAAGATTAACCATGACTGATGCTAACGGAAATTTTATTTCACAGGCGTATAACGCCGACCGTATACGTTCACGACTTTCTTTAACGGCGGTATCGGGAAGACCTACTATATCGAAATAAGGACTTCCACGTCTTATATCAACTTCTACTTCCACATGAAACGCATTTATGCCTATAAGTCCGAAACTTGAAATTTTAGCAAACAAAAAAAATCACCTCTGTTAAATTTTATCATTATAAGT
>CAMWUB010000229.1 GCA_947177345.1 uncultured Ruminococcus sp.
TGTATACATACCTCATTGAATGAGGATAAATTTTTTAAAGGAGGTTTCTTACCATGAGATTGAGAAACAAAAGTGGAATTCAGGATAATTCTGAAGCAAACAAATTTGACAACAACATCTTGACAACTGAATACGAATCTACTTCCGAAACAGGTTACTCTGACCATTCAAAGAAGCAAAAGCTGAAAATGAAGTTAATTTCCACTACTTTAGGAAAAAAGCAGGCTACTGCTAAACCTGTTAAAGAAAATTACAACATTAAAAAGGACAAAGACGAGAAATTCCTACAGCCTGAACCTGAAACTGTTACGCAAAGGACTCCAATTACTGATTTGAATTTACTTGAAAAATCCAGTGATGGTGTGATGATATTCCCAATAAAACTGGGCTGTTATGAACATATTTTCCTAAATGATGACGAAACAAAAATCGCAAGGAAAATAGGTGTAAAATCTTGTTTTCAAAATCCCGACCACACAGTAAGTCCCTGCCTTGTCGTTAAGTGTATTGACTGTTTCACAGTGCTGATGAAATTAGACGATAAGCCAGCGTTGCTTTGGATTATGGGCAGAATTGACCTGCTGAAAAAAGTTAAAGGTTCAGATGGTTCGGCTCATGCTGATATTCAAATTACGGACAATCTGAACACTAAAACAATAAGAGTTTCTATGTCAAGACTATCTACAGGTAATATCTCTTCTTTATTGAAATACAACGTTTATTTGTATAGTGACTATGCGTTTACAATGGCAACATATTTTCAGAAACTTACTGAAAAAATGCCAATGGAAGATGCCTCACAGGTGCTTGGCATTGTGACTGATTCTACAACTGGTGATTTGAACTTTAACGGCTACAATACTACAGATGCTTTTGAAGTTAAGTCAGAATATGATACTTTTGAAGATTACCTTGAAGCATTCAATCTTCTGCTTGAACATAGTGAACCATTACAGTACTTACTTGCGACGACTATGGCTGCCCCTGTTTTAACAATTCTACAGCAAAAATACAACTATGATTTACACTCATATTGTATAAATGCCGTGGGTGCTTCCTCAACAGGCAAGACAATAGCAAGCAGGGTATGTGCATCGGCTTGGACAAATCCGAATAGTGACAAGATTTTTTTAGCTATGCTTTCTACCGGCAATGCGGCTCTCAAAAGACTTGCAGGAAGATATGGAATCCCTACGTTTCTTGACGAATCAAGCGTATTAGGTGGCATAAAAGCCGACGAATATGGATATAGCGTATACGAAGGCAGAGAGAAGAGAAGACTGAACTCCGACTGTTCCGAAAAGGCTTCTGGTACTTGGTCAACAATTGTTTGTATGAGTTCTGAACAGCATTTTCACAGCAATGACAATAATCAGAATGGTGGTCTTGCTGTGAGAGTTCATAGTATAGAAAATCTGAACTGGACTGTAAGTAAAGAACACGCTGAACAATTAAATAATTTCATCAAAAATAATTATGGAATCTTAGGCAGAGAGTTTACAGAAATGCTTTTCTCCGAAAAAATTGACGAACTTCCTGATCTCTACGAAGAAGCCAAAGAAACTATGTATTCTTACTGCGAATCCAGTCACAACGATTTTACTGACAGACTTTGTCAGACGTATGCACTAACCTATATGACAGCTAAAATGCTTGAAGAAATTGGAATTGCGGTTGATGTAGAAGCTGTTGACGGAATTATGGCAGACCACAACAACATGGTCAGCAACGAACAGAATCTCGGTCAGAACGCTTTCAATGCGGTTGTATCCTATGTAGCAAGAAACAGCTGTAAATCGGGAATTAGTCAGAAAACAAATAAAGACGGCATTCCAGTAAAGGTAGTCATTGAATAAAGTCTAATGAACGAAATTCTCACGAAAGCAGAATTTACAGATGTATAAGGTTGTTATAAAGGAACTTGACAAAGCCGAATTTTTAATCAGACAGGTAAAAGCTGGTCTTAAGTCTAAACTTACCATAAATGGAAATCTCTGCTGGTGCTATCAGATAGACATGAGCAGTATTGCAGACGGTGCAGAAATTATTGAAAAAAAGCAAGTTGTAATCCATAAGGCTAAGGCACAGGAGTTCATTGTTGATAATGATGATATGGAAGGTGCGTTATTTGAATAAGACGGATAACGGAATATCTCGGAGTTTTAACGGCTCTGGGACAATTTCAGACTTTCGGGAGGTAGATATGAAAATTAAAAATGTTACAATAAGCGGGGATAACTTTGAATATACTAATGCAACTGTCAATAATAAGACTAAATCGACTTCGCAACTGATAGTTACTAACTTTAGCTGTGTTCTTCTGGAGATGCTACAGAAACAGACGGAACAGGAGGAATTGGATGAGCAATAAAAATTCTCCTCTTACTGCTGTTTTGTATAAAAGAGTTTCTACAGACAAACAGGCTGAAAATAGTTATTCCCTTAATGTGCAGGATAAAATGACTCATACGTATGCTAAAGCCAACAATATTGAAATTGTGAAAACATTATGTGATGAAGGTTACAGCGGTACAAATACCAACAGACCAGCCTATCAGGAAATGAAGAAGTTTCTTCTTGAAAATCATGTAGATGTAGTTTTGGTTCACAAAGAAAACCGTCTGCATAGAAATTTATATAATTTCTACAATGATATAAATTTCTTTGAACAGCACGACATAAGACTGATTGCTATTGCGGATGGAATAGACTCCAATGATGATAGTGCCTCTCTTGCGATGGCTGTACAAGCGGTTATCAGTGAGAATTTCAGTAAAAATCTCAGTAAGGAAACAAGAAAAGGACTTCTTGCAGGTGCAGAAAACTGTCAGCATATGGGTGAAAAACCGCCGTATGGTTTCAAGGTCAACCATGATACAGGACTTTTGGAGATAGACGAGGTTACTGCTCCGGCAGTCAGACAAATCTTTCAGCAGTACGCTGACGGGTTCACTACAGGGGAAATCTGCAAGTGGCTCAAAGAACATGGTTATAAAACCAACAATGGCAACGACTTCAAAGCGAATAGCCTTAACAGTATCTTTCACAATGAAAAATACAGAGGTTGTTACACATGGGATAAAGCCACTCCGAAGAACTCTGAGGGACACAGAAATGGTCATGCAATAAAAGATGAATATATAAAAATAGAGGACGGTTGTCCGGCAATAGTTTCTGACGAGCTGTTCTCAACCGTACAGGATAGACTTGCAGTCAACAGAAACAGAGCAAACAGGGCAAATACTAAAAGATACTACCCTCTCAACAGTAAGATTTTCTGTTCAGAGTGTGGCAGTAAAATGACTGGAAATGTACAGTACAGTGGAAATCATAAATATTTCCAGTATCGCTGTGCCAATAAGTGTGGCAACAAGTCAATCAGGACTGAACTTCTGGAAAACAGCATATTCAGAATGTTAGGTCAATGCCTGTTTTCTGAACCTAATCAACAGGCAATCATTGATACACTCAATGAAAATGCAAAAGTTCAGAAACAGGACAACGACACAGCATATCAACAGTTAAGGACGAAATCATCAAAAATTGAAACTGCTCAGAATAACATTTTGAAACTTATGGAATCAGGCAAAGCTACTCAAATTATCATGAACAGGTTGGAAAGACTTGATAACGAATCCGAGCAGGTACAAACGAAAATAGCAAACCTTGACAGAAACGGAAAGCCTTATTTATATACATTTGATTTATTCTTTCTATTTCCTGACGTTCAGCTTCTTTACGCTTAGCTTCTTTATTAGCCTGAAATTCGTCGTATTTTTTCATGGCTTCTTGACCTGCTCTTTTACCGACTTCACTAAAAAATCCACCTAAAAGTCCCATAATAACACATCCTTTTTCAGAATTAATATAAATTTTCTGCAAGAAAATCTAGAAACAGGGAAGTACATAAGTGGTTTCCAAAA
>CAMWUB010000230.1 GCA_947177345.1 uncultured Ruminococcus sp.
TTTCATAGCTATCCGATAATAATTGAAACACAAGCCCACGAACATAACGAAAAATATTCCGGCAATTACTATAATTCTTATTTCAGTTTTCCGACGCATAAAAAATCACCTCTTTGTCATTATTGACATGAGATGATTTTTCTAATCATTTTTGCGTTTTGCGTGTGAAATTTATGTCATTCAAGAATTATTGTAAAAGGTCCGTCGTTGAGAAGTTCCACTTTCATATCAGCCCCGAAAATGCCTGTCTCGACGTGCTGACCTTTACTTCTGCAATATTCCGTGAAATACTCAAAAAGACTGTTTGCGGAATCCGGTGAACCTGCCTGTATGAAATTAGGTCTGTTGCCTTTCCGGCAGTCCGCATATAACGTAAACTGCGGTACTATAAGCAATGAACCGCCTACATCTTTAAGTGAAAGATTTATTTTTCCGTTTTCGTCGGAAAAAATACGTAAATTAATTATCTTATCCGCAAGCCGACGGCAATCTTCCTGTGTATCTTCCTTACCTGCTCCGAATAATATAAGATAACCTGTATCAATTTTTCCGGTCACTGAACCGTCAACAGTAACGCTTGCGTGTGTTACTCTCTGTAAAACTATTTTCATTGTTTTCTCCTTACTGATTAAATTTCTTACAGGTGACGGGTTTTCCTTATTTTATACTTCTTTACAGTAGAATATATAATGTAACGAAAAGAAAAAATATTGAAAAGGGGCTCAGACCCGTCACACTTGTCACATCCGTATTTTCATTGTTTCTTCTCAAAATTTAAAAGTTTATCCCTGTAGTATTCGTATTGCTTTTTTCTTAATTCAATTTCTTTATATAACGATTTTATAAGTTCGTCGTTTTTTTCGGAATATTCGTCAAGTATACGGACAATTTCACATTGCACATCCAAAGGCGGAACGGGAATTTTTATTTTTTCTATTACAGTACGTGCAAGACGTGGAACACTTGCCTTTCTCACTTGTGACTTGATAAAATCATACTGACAATTTAAAGCATAATAAAGAAATTTATCAGTTATTTTCTCTGAACATATAAAATAATAGCAATCGTCAGCCGACCAAAATTCAATTGGACTGAATCCGATTTCACCGGCTGAACCTGCTCCGATTATAAAAGTCGTATTTGCTTTACAATTACTTTCTTTATAGTAGCCGAGTGGTTTTATACTGTTTTGATATACAGGAAACTTCCCATCTGTTTTTAGCTGTTCTTTAACTACTCTGATACCTCTTGAAACCGTTGCTATATTACCGATTTTTATATACTCCACGCCGTTGTGACACAGTTCTTTTATAAGTCTATTCAGTTCAGACATCATATACCTACTTTCTTACTATATCGACATCATATGGTATAAGCCTTATAGCGTCCTTGCCTCGTGAATCGATAATACTATACATGGCTTTCGGAAGTGGTATAGTAATAGTCTCATCTGAATTATTGAAAAAGAATATATAATCATTTATACCGTTTGTACGTGTAATGACTTCAACACCCTTAGGCAGTCCTTTAAGACGTGGTACACCTGTCTGTACCATTAAGTTACCGGCGAAATTTTCATAGAAGTCCATATCGCATATAGTACCAACGTAGTACGCAACGCCTTTACAGTATTTATTCATTGTGATAGCAGGACAGCATTTATAGAAACTCTCACCGTATTCAGCGTAAGGCTTAGCGGTAGTAACGTGCAGAACGTCACACCATTCACGGCATCTGAACTTATTTCCGGCAAAATCCTTTATATTCTGATTTACCGTATTTCCGATAGGGTCATATTCTGTTACTTCAGCCCCGATAAGCTGACGGTATACCGTCGGAAGAGTCTCCATTATACAGTTATTGTTGTTATCCTTTACACCACTCCGGCACGTCAGGACAAGTGTTCCGCCGTTTATGACAAATCTGTATATATTTTCTGTAACTGCTTTATCGTTCACGAATACCGCCGGTGCTACAACTATTTTATATCCGGATAAATCGGAATCAGCAGAAACAACATCAATATTAGCTCCGTAACGTGCGAATGCTGTATGGAAATCTTCAAGCTGTCCGATATAACTGAAGTTATCGGTCTGTGGCTGTATCTTCAGAGCATTAAAGCAATCCGGTGAATAGAGTATCGCAATTTCTGAAACTATTTTAGCAGACTTGAAAACATCAAGTTTTGCGGAAGTCTTACATAATTCAGAAAATTCATAGTAACGTCTTGACGGTGCATTACTGCTGTCAAGTATTCCGTGAAGAAACATTTCAGAACCTTTGAGAGCTGTACGCCACCTGTAGTGTATTACGGTATCAGCACCATGTGCGAAAGCCTGTAAAGAATATCCCATAATCATACCAGGTCGGGGAGCAGGTGACATTGCAGACCACCCACCAGTTATACCGCTTAACTGTTCAGTAATCCAGAAATTATCACGCTTTATACCTCGCATAAGGTCAAGCCGGAATGCGTGTGATTTTACTGTATTATTTTTTTCCGGTACAATCGGCGGATAGTTGTCATATGAAACAAAATCCATATCCTCGAATAATTTATAATAATCCGGTGCATTTTCGCATAACCATGTATTAGTAGTAACTTCAGCCTTTGGAACTTCATGTTTTATAGTATCGGCAATTTCCTTGACGTATTCGGCTATACAGTAAGCTGAAAATCTTCTGTATTCAAGACATAACGCCGGATTCTGCCATTCAGTAGGATAATCATTCGGGGGCTGGATTTCTGAAATATCACTATATATCAATCCGTGTGCCTCCGAACCTATTGCAAGGTTTATATTTTCGAGACTTTCATATTTATCCCATAGCCAAGCTCTGAATTTATTACGGCATATATCACAGGTACACTGATACGTTTCAAGTTCGCTGTCAATCTGCCACGCAACAACGGAACTTTTATGTCCGTATCGTCTTACAAGGCATTGAGTAAGTCTCTCCGCATACGCCCTGAAATACGGAGCGTTTATACATCTATGATTTCTTATACCTGTCCTGACCGGTCTGTTATCCGTACCTACCTGAATTATTTCGGGGTGCGATTCGTATAACCATAACGGTGGACAACCTGTAGGAATGCACATTATAATGTCAATGCCAAAATTTCCGAAAATTTCAACGACATTATCAAGCCATTCAAAATCAAATACTCCGTCTGTTTTTTCAATGGAAGCCCATGCACCATTACATAAGCGGACTATTTTAACACCGGTTTTTAACATCTGTTCAGCGTCCCTGCTCCATAGTGAAGAATCCCACTGTTCAGGGTAATAATCAACGCCTATTCTCATGATTTTCCCCCTGAATATCGTACTCTAAAATATCGCAGTTGTTAATCATCCATACTGCAAAATCATCTGTTTTCACGTCGTTGAAATATGTATTTATTATCCGGCATACACCACCGTGACATACAAGAAGTACATTTTTGTCGCTGTAATTTTTAATTACGTCGTCGATTACAGAGTATATCCGGTGTGCAAGCTGTAATACAGATTCGCCGGTTTTGCCCATACGTGTGGCGAAATTTATTTTATTATCCTCGAAACCCTCTGAAAATCTCGAATGTGTTTCATAATTGCCGTAATTCCATTCTCTGAGACGTGGTTCTGTAATTATTTCAAGACCTGTTTTTTCAGAAATTATTTCCGCTGTTTTCATAGCTCGTTTCATAGGCGATACTATCATTATATCCACATCAAGACCGGCTACACGTTCAGCAAGTCCGTATGCCTGTCGTATGCCTGTTTCGTTTAGTTCCATATCCGTAGTACCTAAAATTCTGTCCTGTTTGTTGAAGTCCGTCTGACCGTGTCTTGTAACGTATAATTTCAAAATAATCACTCCATAATATATTTTTTAATTTCATCACGTGCGGTGTCTAACAT
>CAMWUB010000231.1 GCA_947177345.1 uncultured Ruminococcus sp.
GTTTGGCGGTACTGTTCTTTTTAAGAATGTAAATCTTAAATTTACAAACGGAAACTGTTACGGCGTTATCGGAGCAAACGGAGCAGGAAAATCAACATTTCTGCGAGTACTATGCGGAGAACTCGAACCGGCTTCCGGTGATGTTGTTATTCCGAAAGAGGAACGTTTAAGTGTTCTGAAACAAGACCATTTTGCATATGAAGAATACACCGTACTTGATACCGTCATAATGGGAAATGCACGTCTTTATGAGATTATGCAGGAAAAAGATGCATTATACGCAAAAGAGGATTTCACGGAAGAAGACGGCGTAAAAGCCTCTGAACTTGAGGGGGAATTTGCCGAACTTAACGGCTGGGAAGCTGAATCTGATGCCTCAAAACTGATACAGGGCTTAGGACTTCCGGAAGATATAATGTATACACAGATGTCTATGCTTTCAGGCAACGAAAAAGTAAAAGTACTTTTGGCACAGGCACTTTTCGGAAATCCTGATATTATTCTGCTTGACGAACCTACAAACCACCTTGACATAGATGCTGTAAAGTGGTTAGAGGGCTTCCTCGCTGAATACTTCGGTACTGTCATAGTGGTATCGCATGACAGACATTTTCTTAATAACGTCTGCACGCATATAGTAGATATAGACTATAATAAAATCAAGATGTACGTCGGAAACTATGAGTTCTGGTATGAATCAAGTCAGATGATTCAGAGAATGATTAAACAGCAGAACAAGAAAAACGAGGAAAAAATCAAGGAATTAAAGGAATTTATCGCAAGATTTTCAGCGAATAAATCAAAATCCAATCAGGCTACATCACGCCGTAAACTCATTGAAAAGCTGACCGTCGAGGAGTTACCGGCATCAAGCCGACGTTATCCGTTTATAGGATTCGACATAGACAGGGAACTCGGCAAGGATATTTTACAGGTTGACGGCATTTCAAAGACAGTCGACGGTATAAAGTTACTTAATAATGTAAGTTTCACACTCGGACGCAATGACAAAGTAGCATTTATCGGTGAAAGTGAGCAGTCTATAACAATGCTGTTTAAAATCCTCATGGAAGAGGAACAGGCTGATTCAGGAAGTTTCAAATGGGGTGTATCGGTAACAACCTCATATATGCCGGTTGATAATTCCGTGTACTTCAATGACTGTCAGTTATCAATACTCGACTGGATTAGACAGTATTCTGTAAAAGACGAGACAGAAACATATCTCCGTGGATTTTTAGGAAGAATGTTATTTTCCGGTGACGACGTTTACAAGCCCGTGAATGTTCTTTCAGGTGGCGAAAAAGTCCGCTGTATGTTTTCAAGAATGATGCTTTTTGGTTCTAATGCGATTATCCTTGACAGACCTACAAACCACCTTGACCTTGAAAGCATTACCGCTGTAAATAACAGTCTTATAAATTTCAAGGGAGTTGTATTGCTTGCCTCGCATGACCACGAAATATTACAGACTACCGCAAACCGTATCATAGAAATAACACCGGACGGCTGTATTGACCGTCAGGGTACATATGAAGAGTTTATAGAATTTAAAAAGAACAGTCAATAAGAAAAAATGCCGGACTTAAAAAATCCGGCATTTTTATTTTAAACTATAGGCAAATCAGCGGATTTTATAGGAAGGTCAGAAGCAGACAGAAGATTTAACTGAATCATCTGTATAGCAAGAGCGTCCATAGAGGTAATGCCATTACCTTTATCAACGACATCTGCACGGTCAATATCTTCCTGAGTTAAAGGGAACGCATCCTGATTTACAACGTACTGCATCATAAGAACAGCATCAGCTATAGAAAGTTTTCCGTCACCGTCGGCATCACCTGTAACATTGCTCTGAGTTTCATTGTCAGTAACGAGGTCACAATCAACATCTACAGGGTCTTTTTTACCGTCTACCATTACATTTGACCACCAGATTTGAATTTCACCGGTTGTAACATCTGCCGGAACTTCAGAAGTATCAATCTTGATAACAAGTTTACCGTCCTTGTCGGCATTGCCTTTCCATTCAATGTTTACCCAGTCAGCCGGAGTAGGTCCGTTACTGTAACCGAATGCACCACCGATTGAAGCTCCTGCTGTACCTTTGATTTCTATTTCAAGAGTATCGCCGAAGCCCTCTGATTTTTCAATGGTATATTTCTTTAATTCAAAAGTGAAATCGTCGTCACTTGGTTTGGTAGTAGCAGTAGTAGTTGTAGTAGTAGAAGAATTATTACCGCCTGCTGTTGTAGTAGTCTGAATCGGTTTGGATTCGCTTGAATAGAGGTCAGCCGGTAACTCGTCAAGAGTAATACAATAATCGCTCTGATACATCTTTATAGTATCTTCTTTTGTATTGAAAGTAGGACTTGACAGGAAGTTTATATCATCACTACCGCCGTCGTACCATGTACAGAAATACAGCCAGCCAGCCTTTTCAGATGTGAGGTTATCAACAGTAGAGAAGCTGTCATTTTCAGCCATAGCGACCATTTTTGCACTGTTGTATTTTTCCATGATTCCATAGAAAGTAGAAGCTATTGCACTGTCATTATGAACGAGAGACGGAGCCCAGTTATTTTCCTCAAGATATACAGTACAGTTATACTTATCATAGCCGATAATGTCAACCATATCGTCACCTGGATACCAGTCAGCAGAAGTATCGAAGTTATAACTGTTCCACTCCCATATGATATTATGAAGTCCGTAATCTTCAGTGAGGGTCTTGTATGTAAGTTTCCAGAGTTCCTTATAGACTTTAGAACCTTCCTTGCCCCACCAGAACCATGAACCGTTTTCACCGCCACCGCCTTCAGCTTCGTGGAGAGGTCTGAAAATAAGCGGAACGTTAGCGTCCTGAAGTTTCTGAATCTGTTCAGCGAGTGCACCGAGTGCGGTGAGATAATATTCACGCTCAACAGTACCCTCTTTAAGTACGTTAGATGTTACAAAGTCAGTTTCTTTCGGGTCATAAGTAGCACTGCCCCAGTCTATGTTTGTATCACCGACTTTATACCCTTCCATTTTCTTAGGTACAGTTATATGCCATGATGCCGTAACAATACCGTTCTTGTTTTTAGCCCAGTCAATCATTCTTTCAACAGTACCGTCTTCAGAGCCGTAAAGGATATTAGCACAGTTGAGGAAGTCAAAACCTCTTATAGCCGGATAGTGACCGGTAAGGTCATTTAAGTATTCAAATTCATACTCCATATCATGAGGACCGTACTTATATATTTCCTGCTGACCGGAGATTATATTATTTCCGTATACGCTTGAAAGGTATGACATAAGATTTTTAGTTTCGTCAGTAGCTTTAGGGTCACACGGAGTAGTCTGTGAAGCGGTTATCGGAGCGAGTACAGCTTCTTCAACTTCCATATAATCGAAGTTTGACCAGCCCCATGACTTTTCAATCAACATAGTATGTTCGCCCTTGTTCAGCTTTACGGAAGAAACTTTTACAGCTTCAAAGCCTTTGCTTTCCGGAATACCTAAAGCACCTTGTGAAACGCCGTCTATTTTCAGATTCTGCTGTTTAGCACCGCCGATACCACCAGCGTAAATCATAAGATTATAAATGCCGTCTTTTTCTATGCTGAACTTAAGTTCAATAGTACCGCTGTCTGCCATTTTCAGACTTTTTCCGCCACTTGCATCAGCAGTAGTTTCAACGGTAACATCACCGCTGATTTTAGCGTCTTCAAACTCGTATTTTTTACCCTCTGCAAAAGCAGTACCGGTGTTCATAACAGCAGTAGCACTCATAAGCATAGCTGTCGCCATAGCTGATGCCCCTGCTCTTTTTAAAAATTTTAAACCCATTTCAGTTATCCTCCAGATATAATTTATATATTAATTATAAATTTGTTTGTATAAAAAATCAAGAGTTTACCATAT
>CAMWUB010000232.1 GCA_947177345.1 uncultured Ruminococcus sp.
ATATTATATAATTGGTATATAAACTAAAATGAAAAGGAATGATATAAACTTGAATAAAAAGAAATACATTACTGTTGGTGCTTCTATATTAAGTGCTGATTTACTGAATCTTGAATCAGAAATCAGAAAACTTCACAAAAACGGCGTTGACATGATACATTTTGACGTTATGGACGGCGTTTTTGTTCCTAACATAAGCTACGGTATGCCTGTTCTTGAAGCAATAAACAGAATTGATACTGACGAACTCTCTATGCTCCTTGATGTACATCTCATGATTACTGACCCCTTGAAATACATCAGTGCTTTTGAAAAAGCCGGTGCAGACCGCATAACATTCCACCTCGAAAGCGAAAGCGATACTGTTGAAACGATAAAAGCCATTCACAGCGTCGGTTGTTTAGCAGGTATCGCTATAAACCCCGACACTCCGGCTGAAGCTGTATTTCCTTATATCCATTCAACAGAATTTTCATATCCTTATTTAAATAGTTTTGCGGATATAATTCTTGTAATGACCGTTCAGCCAGGGTTCGGCGGTCAGCAGTTCATGGATATGTCAGATAAAATAAGAAAAATCCGTGAATATGCTGATAAAAATTCCGCCCACGAAGTTCGCATAGCGGTTGACGGTGGCATAGATGACAAAACCGCTACCATAGTAAAAAATGCCGGTGCTGATATTCTCATTTCCGGAAGCTATCTCTTCAATGCAGATGATATGAAAAAGGCAGTCAGGATTTTAGAGGCATAAGGGGCTTTTTCCATGAAATTCAGTAACAAAGGAAGAAAGATTTACAAGACAAAAGAAAAAAATTATTACGGAAAAACTCCGTTAGGGAAATTCTTTTCAGGAGTTCTGACTATAATATTAATTGCCGGTGTCGGAGTTCTTGGCTATAGTGTCGCCGGTCCTATGATAGACTATTCACGCAGGCATGGTGATGACGAACCAGCAGAAGAATCTGTCACTGAACCGGCTGAAGATGTCACAAAGGAAAAAACAGTTATACTTCATGAAAACGTTTCCGATTCCGCTATATACAGAGGTGTACGCCTTAATGAATATGAAATATCAACGCCGGAATCTATAAAGACCGCTATCGGCAGAATACCACAGGAACAGGATATAGAATATATTGAAATCCCCCTGAAACTCGCCGACGGCAGAATCATGTATGCTACTGAATGGCTTGAATTTCCGGAACTCGTAACCGCCGGAATCACACTCGCCGAGATTACACGTACTATAAAAAAAGAGGGTTATAAACCTGTTGCATATATAGATATTTTCGCAGATAATATAATCCCTTCGGTTTATTCTCATTTCGGCTACATGGACACTGAAACGCTTACGGCATGGAAAGACGGCAATTCAAAGACATGGGCTTCACCGTATTCAGAAACGTATATGAATTACGTTGACTTCATAGCAGAGGAAATTTCCGGAGCAGGTTTCGAAAAGATAATATGCGGTGACATAAAATTTCCGGATTTCACTGAAAGAGATTTGATTAAACTCAATGACAACCGCCTTGAAAATCATCTACCGGCACTTTCCGCCACTGCCGATATGCTTTATAATACCATAACCGGAAATAATTCTGATATGCTTATTGAAATAGATTCCGCCGATGTTCTTTCCGGAAAAGCTGAAATACTTGATATTTCAGATAAAAAATATACTATAGTGCTTAATATAAATCTCGACGGCATAAGTACCGGAGTAAATACCGGAAAGACCGTCTACGAATTTAACGGCACTCCCACGGAAAACATAACAAAAATGTTATATCTGGTCAGCGGTGATATTTCCGGTTATGATGTAATTGTGCGTATATCGGGAACATCATGTAATACTTCCGACCTGCTCAGAGCCGTATACGATATGACCGAAACAGGTTATACTTCATTTATTTTAGGATAATATTTTTTACAGAAACGGAGAATTTTTAAATGGCTGAAAATTTTAAGGTATCACTACAGAAAGTGATTGACGAATTTAAACTTGAAACAATCTTCATACACAAGGACGCTAAAGAAGTAATGATTGACGAAAACGACGTAAACAGACCAGGTTTACAGCTTATGGGATTCTATGAGTACTTCAATCCGGAAAGAATACAGATAATCGGCAAAATGGAATTTGCATATCTTTCGACCATAGACGAAAAAACACGCCGTGAACGTCTGCAACTGCTTTTCGCCCAGAGAATACCGGCACTTATAATAACACGTGAACTTCCGTACTTTGCGGAAATGCTGGAGCTTGCAAAAGAGTACGAAGTTCCGCTACTGAGAAGCAAGGAAAGTACTTCAAATTTCATGTCCGGACTTATAGCATTTCTTAATCTTAATCTTGCTCCGAGAATAACCCGACACGGTGTACTGATTGAGATTTACGGCGAAGGAGTTTTCATAACCGGTGAAAGTGGTGTCGGAAAGAGCGAAACTGCTATAGAACTCGTAAAGAGAGGTCACAGACTGGTTGCAGATGATGCTGTAGAAATAAGAAAAGTATCTAATATAAGCCTCGTGGGAAGTTCACCGGATAATATACGCCACTTCCTCGAATTGAGAGGCATAGGAATTATAAACGCACGTCGACTGTTTGGTATCGGAGCGGTTAAGATGACCGAAAAATTAGACCTCGTGGTAGAGTTGGAACAATGGGATTCCGGCAAGATGTATGACCGCATGGGTGTAGATACTGAATACGTTTCAATTTTAGGTGTTAAAGTACCATCATTGACAATACCTGTCAAGCCAGGACGTAATTTAGCGGTAATACTCGAAGTTGCCGCCATGAACAACAGACAAAAGAAAATGGGTTATAACGCTGCTACGGAATTACTCCATAAACTCGGTATGCAGTCGGAAGCCAAAGAAGTTGTACACGATTACGAAACTTTCTGATTAGAACAAAGAGGAGACAATATGATAGATATAAATGAACTCACTGAAAAGTGTTCCGGACTTGGCTGTAAAATTATTCCGGAATGTCCTTTAAATATGTACGTAACTTTCAGAACAGGCGGAAACTGTCGGGCATTGATAAGTATAAACTCGCCGGAATCCGCCATTGAAATATTAAATCATCTCCGGAGCAGGAATATAAAATATTTCGTACTCGGAAACGGTAGTAACGTAATTCCGGCTGACGAGGGTTTTGACGGTGTTATACTTCTTATTAAAAGCGATTTTTCAGGAATATCCGTTACCGGAAACAAAATAACCTGTCAGTCCGGAGCATTACTCTCGACTGTCTGCATGACCGCACAGAAAAACGGTCTCACTGGTATGGAAAATCTTTACGGAATCCCCGGGACTGTCGGCGGTGCTTTATACATGAATGCCGGTGCATACGGTACGGAAATATCAGATGTAATAATTTCCGCTGAATATATTGACGATAACGGCAATATATGTACAATAAGCCGTGAAGATATGGATTTATCATACAGACACAGTATTTTTTCCGGAAAAAATTTCCTTATAACATCGGTTACGTTTGAACTCACAAAGGGTGAACCGGAAGAAATACGCCGTAAGATGTCGGAATGTCTGAGTAAAAGACAGTCGAAACAACCTCTTGAATTTCCCAGTGCCGGAAGTACTTTCAAGAGACCGCAGGGAAGTTACGCATCATTACTCATAGAACAGTGCGGACTTAAAGGGCTGACTTGTGGCGGAGCTCAGGTAAGCGAAAAACATAGCGGATTCGTAATAAACAAGGGCGGTGCAACGTGTTCCGACGTTCTGACACTTTGCGGAAAAGTTCAGGAGACTGTAAGGGAAAAAACAGGTTATACCCTCGAATTAGAACCCATTATACTTAAATAATTTAAGATTATCAAAAATCAGGGAGGTAAAAATATGAAACTGCTGATTATTACC
>CAMWUB010000233.1 GCA_947177345.1 uncultured Ruminococcus sp.
ATATTGTGTTATAAATATGTAAACACAATATAACACGTTGTAACACGTAAAATCTTTTCTGAAAAATATTATTTTTCTCTTGACAAAGTATATATCATAGTATATACTATTTATAGGAGGTGTTAATTTATGTTGACAGCAAAATTGTTTACTAATGGTAGCAGTCAGGCGGTACGACTTCCAAAGGAATTTCGTTTTGCCGGTAATGAAGTATACGCACAGAAAATCGGAGATACTGTAATGCTCGTTCCTAAAGAAAAAGCGTGGGAAACATTTATGGAGGGCATAAACGGTTTTACCGATGATTATTTTGAGGTAATGGATAATCTCAGAGCGGAAGAAGTTGCATCGGTGAGGGAATCAATATGAAATATATGCTTGATACCAATATGTGCATATATGCTCAGAAAAACAATCCAAATGTTATAGCTCGAATAAAAGAAAACTTTCAGCAGGGACTTGCAATTTCTTCAATAACGCTTGCCGAACTGGAGTATGGCGTTCAGGCAAGTGTCAATGTCGAAAAAAATACAGTTGCTTTATTGAAATTTTTATCAATAGTTGAGATTCTTCCATTTGATGGCGGTGCATCCGTTGAATATGGAAAAATATGTGCAGACTTACGCCGAAAAGGTACACCGATAGGCACAATGGATATGCTCATTTCTGCTCACGCAAAATCAGAAAATCTCATTGTAGTTACTCATAATACACGTGAATTTAAACGTGTCGAGGGATTACAGCTTGAAGACTGGTTTGAATAACTGTCATATTATTGGTTATACCAAAAAGTCTTTTTTCCTTTTTTTCGGGAAAGAAGACTTTAATTTTTTTACAATAAATAGGTGTATACATCTAATTTCCAGATTTTTAGCAATATATACATATGTATACACTATATACAAGAGTATACATAAACGAGGGCGGTAAAATGCCCTCGTTTTTTTGTAATCATGTAATATAGCGTGTTACGTGTTACATATGTGTTACAAAATTTATTATATCATATTTTACCTGTTTATAGGAATTTTTTACGTGTTAAATATTTATAGTATGATGTAACACGTTGTAACACGTAAAATCTCTTGAAAAAGAAAAAGCCGTCTGAGAGTCTCAACGGCTTAAAAAATCTGTTGTCTGATTGCTTATTTCTTTTTCGGTTAAACGTCTTGGACTATTCCTTTTTCCTCAAAGTAATTAAACATAGTGTGATAGTCATAAGCTATTTTTTTTCCGGCTTGTCCATTACGATTTTTCAGAATAACCAGTTCTATTTCTCTTGGTAATTTCGCTTTCGCCTTGTTTACATCAAAATTGCTGTCGCCTATTCCTTTTAATTGTAAGCCGATAAGAATATCAGAACTATATTCAATCGCTCCTGATTCTTTGAAACTGGTTAAGTTGACAGGTGAACTGTAATTATCCCGATTGAAACTTGAAATTGCTATTACAGGAATTTTAAAGTCTCTGGAAATGCGTTTCAACTCTAATACCGCTTTGTCGGTATTCTGTTTATCGGTGGCTCTGTCGTTTACTGGTGCTAAAATTTGCAGATAGTCAATCAAGACAACAGGTTTTCTATTCATGATTGAAATATGCTGTTGAACGACTTCACGAATCTTTTGAACACCAATATCACCTATACCCTCATGAATAAAAACATGGTCTGAAAAACTACTGTAAGTGTTGATAGCTTGCTGTATTAAATCTTTTTCGGTATTTGAGTAGTTGGCGTAGCGTGAACCCGTTGTAATTCCTCTTGCGGTCTTGGCGTTTTTATAGCTGATGTTATTTTTAAGGGCATCAATAAAGGTCAGTCGGGAAATAGTCTTAGCCATTAACTCTGTTCTCGCCATTTCCAAAGAAAATATTAAAACATCATTTCCATTCTGTGCTATCTGGTCGCATATCTGGGTGAATAGGGTTGTTTTTCCTAAACTGCTGATTGCTCCGACAATATATAAACCCTCATATAACCCACCATCAAGAACGGTATCAAGCGTTTTAAATCCAGTCGATATATATGGTGTATTAACAGATTGTGCGATTCCGTTTAAAAAATCTTGCAAGTGTGCGGTCACGGAAGTTTCCATATATTTCATTTCTTGCATAAGTTGTTCCGATAGTTCAGGATTCATTGTACTTTCTTCTACTTTTGCAGAAAATTGTTCTCTGTCGGCTGTAAGTGCCTCATTTGCATCTTTATATGGTGCGACAATATCAATTTGATAATACACAATGTTCATGTTTTGCAACCCCTCTATTATTTTTTCGGTTGCTTGTTGTCCCGCTGGGTCATTGTCCAATAAAAGTATTAAAGTAGGTTTTTTATTACAATCTTTAAGGCAATTTAAGAATATATTCACGTTCGATGTACTGCCTATGGCTACTGCTTCACCACCAACATCAATAATACTGAGTGCATCTATTTCACCCTCAACAACGAATATAGGCTTTTCGGCAGTACGTAAGGCATCAATATTGAAAATATGTACTTTTCCGACTTTACTTTTACTATACTTCTTCTGTTCGTCTGTAAGATTTGTTCTGGTGTCTCTTGCAAGATAGCTATATTTGCTTGTCGGAATAATCAAACGTGGACTTGTAGGAACGGTAAGCGGTGTTTTAGGGTGTCGCCAATTGTCTACATATCCAATATTGAACCTATTTAATGTTTTTAGGCTGATTCCACGGTGATAACTTGTATTTGTGATATTCTTATTTGCCTGAAAAAAGAAGTCTGTATAGTCTGTCTCAGGTTCGGTTGCGTGTGATGCGAGCTTATCACTCTTATTTTGCGGAATGTTTACATTGTTTACACTGTAAACATCTGTAAACATTTCATCAATAGTGATTCCATAGTGTTCGTACAGTGTTTTGAATACCTCTGAATTGTCTGTATAGTTTGTATGTGCTTTCCAAAGTCCGATTATATCTTCATACAATCCGCATTTATAGCATTTCCAGTGTGGATAATCAGCGTTCGGGTCAAATACAATGCCGTCCCCGTCCTTGCCTGTGCCGTTCTCGCATACGGGACAGATATATGTAAATCGGTTATGGACTTTCTTTTTTGCGGTTGGCAGGAAGTCTGGTTCTCTCAGCTTAACTTCTTCTTTTGCGGATTTTCTATCCATTGTCATAAACTCCTTCCTTGAAAAAGAAGTACGGAGTTTTAAGAAGTCCGCACTTCTTATTTATGTCAAATTTATGTGTATACTGGTATACTATCAAATAAGTTCTATTTCACCATAGATTATATCAAACACTTCTTGAAGAAGGTCATCTGGTAAACGTTCTACAAATACATAGCCTCTTGAAACAATATCTAATGATTTGATATGTTGACATAAAATATTTCCTGTAGTAGAAGTACGGTCATCAAGTTTAACGTGTAACGGAAAATCATTAGTAGTATTGCTTATCGGACAGACTATAACAAGATTTGTTTTCTGATTAAACACATCATTACTTACTACCAAAGCTGGTCTGTAGCCTGCCTGTTCGTGACTTGACTGCGGATTGAAGTTAAGTTTAATTATATCACCTTGTCTGATATTTACCACATTTCCTCTCCTTGCGGTTCACCCCAATCATATTCACTGCTTTTAGTGTCACCTGTATAATTGGCAAAACGTTCCGCAAGAGTAATATGCTTTTGTGTAGCCTTTTTAATTATAAGACTATCATCTTTTACGGTGATTGATACTTCAGAATTTGCGTCAAGATTAATCTGCTCTAGTATGAACTTCGGTATGCGAATACCTTGACTGTTTCCCCATTTTTGTATGGTGGTAGTTGTAGTCATGGAATCAATCCTTTCTAAAAAATAGTATATACTTAGTATATACTATTTTTTCGGATTTGTCAATTATATAATCAACT
>CAMWUB010000234.1 GCA_947177345.1 uncultured Ruminococcus sp.
GAATGAAATCACGCATTTTTTTCTGTCGGTCTCTGACAAGCGAGTTTGCATAATTCAGACTGTCCTGCATGACTTGAAGAAGTTCAGGGTCATCGACTTCCTCGACAGCGACTTCAAAGGCTACCTTTTCACGGTTGGCGGAACGGATTTCTCTTTCATAACGTCGCTGAATCTGTGAAATTTCATACTGACTGTACATTTTTCCGTTGTATTCAATGTTCTTTTCGTCAAGTTTTTCAAGGTCTTTTTCTGAATAATTACGTTTTGAATAACCTTCAAAAAACGGAAACCAATCGTGTCGACAGTTCCAACCACCGAAACCGTCGCCTGTACCGTAACCGATGTCAGACTTTGACAAATAACCTTTTTTTCCAGACAGCGATACAATTTTACCCTGCCACTGTGCGTGAGCAGGTCTTGCACCGGAATGGGCGGAAATTTCCATTAAGTCGCAACCACATTCCTGAGCGTTCATCAGACCGATTTCACGGCACGTCTGACCGACACCGGTAAGAACCGCACGTCTGACAGCAACGTCTATCCTGTCCGTATGTCCGGACGGATAAAGCACTTTCACGCCGTCCTGAGCGGTCTTCTGAACGGCTTGCCTGATAGCCTCCTGATACGAAAACGCACCGCTTGTAATCTGCATATAAGCCATGTAGGCTGTCTGCGACGTGTTAGCGGTGGTCATAGTCAGATTTTTCATGTCGCCGAGAGTTTTTCTGTAACCGGCTTCAAGAGTTTGTCGCATTGCCGGTGACTGTCGTATATCAACCGGTGTCAGACCGTTTTCACGATAAATTCTGTTGTCAAAACGAACTGTTTCAACTCCAGCATCTTCAAATAACGCCTTAACATGCCGAGTTGTCGCATCGGTCTTGCTGGCGATAGTTTTCAGAATATCATCATATAAAATTCCGGATTCCTGAAGCTGTTCAATCTGATGACGTGCAGTCGCTGTGACTTTTCCGGTTTTCATAATCCGGCGGATAACATCGGAAATTATGTCGTCTTCAAGCTGTTGATAAAGCCCTATAATGGCATCCGCACAACCCTCGTAATATTCCGGAGACAGCATTTAAACACCTCCGAAAAGACCGTCAGCTTGCGGAATATACTCACTCGCCTTATCCTCGGTGCAATGAAAATACCATGAAATAAACTTTTCTTTCGTGAGGATTCCGGCGTTGACCATTTGCAGACGTCGCTGAAATTCCTTGTCAGAATCTTCAAGAACACTATCGCCCTATACGCACGACAAAACCGCATCGGACTTAGACAATCCGAAATATCTTGAATAGTAATTGTAAATATACAGCAGATTTTCAAGCGTAAATTCGAAGTTTCTCTGAATCGACGAAATCTGTGTATATGAACGCTGTTTTGATGCCCTGATTTCTTCAGCGGTTTTTTCGACGGTCTGTGGGTCAGAAAGTGTGCCGTAAGCCAGACCGCAGTTAAACTCAATCCGCTGAAAAATCCGGTTGAGACCGTTGAAAAGCGAAATATCCCTGATTTCCGGCGAAAATGTTTCTATAAACGGTTTTTCGGTCGCCTGAATATCATATGTTCTGAACATACGCTCACGACCTTTCGGAAGAATCGGCTTTCCGTTCTGATTATAACGGAAAATATCCTCTGTCGCATCAATTGCCCTTTCGCCGCTTTCGAATTCCCACAAAATACGTTCCCACTGTGCGTCCGCCTGGTGAATTAATTCCACGGCGTTCTCATAAACTGAAATTCCGAACGGATTTTCATAATCAATTATGTTCGCAAACGGCATTTTAAAGTATGCAAAAAGCGGTCTGTCCACGTTTTCAAGCACTGTAACTGCCTGCATTCCGCTCCAGTTCGGGACTTCCGAAAGGGAACACAGCGAGCCAAGAGAGTCTACAGAATTGCTCCGGTAACACTGATTTCTGATTATACATACTCTTTTTTTCGGGTCGAACTGGTGAAATTCGAGTCGTGTATAACAGTTTTTTCCGATGACAAGCTGTTCCGGAAAGACCGCCGCCGTGACCGTATCTTCCGAAAAATTCACGGCGAAAAAACTCACCGGAAGTACCGCATCAACACAAATCCGACCATTTGAAAGATAAGGTTTGATGATGATTCCGCCCATCGCACACGCCTGTTCCACCATGACAGGAAGTTTCGGGCGGAGCTTTTCAAACTGCATTGATACGTAATCGTCTCCGATTGCAGAAATTTCATTTTCTGCAAGCACGAGGCGTGAAAATTCCCTTGAAATCGCAGAAGCAAGGCAAAGACTGATAACACGTCCGTTATTCCATGATGCCGAATTTTTGTATAAATCGCTCCACCTCTGGACTGACTCCTTCATTTCAGAATTGTTGATTGTCTGCACTTTGAGTGCCGACGAGACCATTTCCGCACTAATCATTCTCTGCCTCCTTTTCCATGAATTTCTTTCAAGATACGTTTCATTGTGGTGTTCACAAAATATCGCATATCATCCATTGCGTGGTCATTTTCCTTGATGACCGCATCTTTTATTGACTTTTCGTCCCAGCGGTACAGCGAAAATTCCCTTATTATGTCCTTACAGCACTCACAGATAAAAATTCTGTCATTTTCAAGGAGTGTCATGGTATTTCTTATGCCGTCGATTACCGAATTATCGGCTTTTCTTACACGAAATTTTCCGTGTCTTTTTATCGTCGTAATGAAACTTGCGGCGGACGGGTCAACGATTACGTGCTGAATCTGGTAGCCGTCGGCGAGTTTTTCGAGTGCCGAATAATACTCCTCGTCAGTCTTCTGAACGCCTCTTTGACGACCATCATAATAATACTCTTTTATTCTCACTGCCTTGTCTTTTTCGACTGCCCACAAACCCATAGAACACGGGTTCAGAGTGCCATAATCGCACGAAATATAATAAAATTCATAACCTGTCGGAGTGTAATTTTCGACGATATGATGTTCTTTTCTGAACGCCGTGCCATATACAAGACCTTCTGCAAGCACCCATAATCCACGGATATACCGGTCATAAAAAACGCCGGAATACATTCTTTCGTAACGTTGTTTTATCTCGTCGGATAGTGAAAAATTGTCGTCCATAGTGAAGTGCAGGTGCAAACGATTTTTGTTAATTGTTTTTTCAGAATTTTCGTCAATCCATTCTTTGAAAAACCAGTGTTCCGACGAATCAGGATTGCAGTTGAACCACAGTTTTGAACCGGTCACAGAACATCTTGCGAGTGCCTGTTCAACGAAAGATTTTGGCATCAATGCGACCTCATCAAGCAGGATTCCGGCGAGCGTGATGCCCTGAATCAGTTGATAGCTTGATTCATCTTTTCCACCGAAAAAGTAGTAACGGTTTGTGTGTCCACATAGCGATATATCAAGGAAATTACTGCTTAGATTGACTTTGGCTTTCACAACGCCTTCAAGCCATTTCTGCATAGGAGTTATGACGTTTCGTTTCAGTGAATCAATGGTTTTTCCACAAAAAGCGAAACTCTGATTGTTAAAATTTTTCATACTCCATAGCACAAAACCTACCGTCATTGACATTGTTTTTCCGGAACGAACTGACCCATCGCAGACGATTGCATCATAATTTTTGGTGTCCGGTTGTGACCACCACAACATTGACTGAAGCTGTTTCGACGACAAATTTTCATACGTCATTTTATGACACCTCTTTCAATAATTTCAAAAAGATTTGTAAGCTGTTTATCTTCAGAATTGGTCGTATCACCGGACAAAACAACGTTTACAATTTTTGAAATTTCCGTTTCCGCCGAAACAAGTTCCTGATTATTTTTCAGAAATTCGTACAGTTCAAGATGACGTTTCCGAAATTCTTCAGATAATTTTTTCTTTTTTTCGTTTCGGAAG
>CAMWUB010000235.1 GCA_947177345.1 uncultured Ruminococcus sp.
AGGTTTAACTTCCCAGTGTTCCGGAATTTCTCCTACCCACTCAATGCCACTGTCTTTCATTTTTCTCAAAATATCACCTCCAAAAAAACAAGGGAAACCACAAAATATATGCAGTTTCCCTGTGAAATCAAGGTCTTCCTGCACCGGCATTATCCGTATCAGGTTCAAAGGGTCGGAGTGAAAAACTCCCTCTCAGCGTGTCCGCACGCTCCCCCGACTGTTATTCAGTTTTCAAACTGGCTCTCGTGACGTGTAAAGAAATCCGTCCGAGGCGGTAAGAATTTAAGTTTATGGTTTTCGCCTGTAAAATATGTAAGTGGTTCTAAGATAGTCTCCCATGACCATATTTTTTCGTCAACCTGTAGATATTCACGTAATTTTTCCGTACCGAAAGGTGCTAACGGGTGCAGAAGTACTCCGGCAATTCTTATCATATAGAACAGATTCGCAAGTGCCTGTGAAAGTTGTTCCTTGTCGTCAGCGTCGGCGGTGATGTTCCTTGACATATATTTACTGCCGTTTCTTATGTAGCTGTCGAGAACATATGTACACTGGTGGAATGCAAATTTTGACATATGACGTTCAAATTCAAGGACTGCCTTTTCAGCTTCCTTAACAAACTTTTCTTCCGGAGCTACTGACGGCATGATTCCGTCAAACTCTTTCTGTGTGGTATAGAACGCTGTACGAATCATTCTGTTAAACACATTCGACAGTAACAAACCGTCTTTAACGACAGGGTCAGAATCTTCCGGCTTTGCAAGCGGATTATACGGTTTAGGCATGAAACTTACTGAACGCTGTCCGAGACCGAGACCTAACCAGTGCATACGGAGCTGTTCAGGTGTATAGTGATTCAGTAAATCGTCCGCCATAGGTGGCTTGACATCTCCGGAACTTGAAGCCTTTTTATCGAGGAACAGTATATGATGATTCGCCACGATAACCGGCATCTGTAATTCACCGTCGGGAATATCGGAAGATTTTTCCGGATTTTCCTGCTGTGCAATCCACATAGCCGGTTCAGCGATACCGTAGAAATAAATATTATCCTGTCCGATAAACTGGTAAACTTTCGATTCCTTACTGCACCAGTAGTTTTTCCATTCGTCACGGTTTCTGCCTGATTTTTCAAGATAAGTCTGCGTGAACGATATGGGAGCCCATAAAGATTCAGGCCATACCCATACGGTCAGACCCTCTGCACCGTCCATAACCGGAGCAGGTACACCCCATTCTATGTTACCGGTCAGACGGAAAGGTACAAGAGTTTTTCCGGTACGGTATCTTATGCCGTTATCGGTCAGAATCTTGCAAGCCTCATCGCAATCCGGTAAATTTTTAAACTCTATCGTGAATGACGGTTTTTTCTTTTCCTCAATGTACGTATGTTCCGGCATAGTCGGTTTAAGTCCGTTATATTTTTCCTCAAACTCCCGCTTTACGTAAATTACCGGCGGTTTCAGAAATTCGGAGATAGTCTTCCATACAACAGGGCGGATTGATTTGTCTTTTTTCATATCCTCAACCCATTCCTGAAGAAGTTTTTCATAGTCCCGAAGCCTGAAGTACCAGTTTGTGACCGGTCTCATAGAGGGCTTTTCGCCTGTCAGGGTACTTACCGGATTGATTAAATTTTCCGGCATATACTGGTGACCTAAATCGCACTCATCGGCGTAACCTTTTTCGGAAGTACAGCCCTCAACCGGACACTTTCCGATAACCTGCCGTCCGTTCAGAAACACACCGGCTTTTTCGTCGAAAAACTGCATAGTAGTAATCTTATCAAGCTGACCCTTTTTATACAGTGAACTTATAAACCAGTCAGTGACCTCTGCGTGAATTTCTTTTGAACGTCCTAAGCCGGAAGCCCCGAACAAATCCGGCGATATTCCGTAAGCGTCGAGAGTTTCTTTCTGTTTGTCGTGATTTTTCTGTACAAAATCTTCGAGAGTTCCGGAAAATTCACCGTTATTTACCTTGACCCTCCAGCCCTCCGCAATGGGTGAGCCGTAACAGTCCGTACCACCTACAAAGATGACATTTTCCTTGCCTATGCGGTCACGGAGGAAACGTGCATAAGTATCGGCAAATACAAACATTCCGCCGACGTGACCAAAATGGAGTTCCTTGTTACCGTATGGCATACCGCCTGTAATAATAGCTCTTTTAGGAAATTCCGGACGTGGTATTACAAAATCCTTTTTATTTTCTGACATTTTAATTTACCTCTTATATAAATTTTTCAAGTCTCTTGCGGACTATCTCTTCACCGAGAACGTGTGAAACTTCCCATATATCAGGAGCGTTTGCCCGTCCGGTGAGAGCTATTCTCAACATATTCGTTATATTTACAATACTTCCTTTGTACTGGTCAGGATTCTTCTTGTAATCCTTTGGCTTTACAGCAAAACCGAGTTCTTCGGTAAGTGCCTTAACCTTTGCGAACCATTCAGAAGACTCGTCGGCATGATTATATGTTTCAATATACTTCTTAAAGAAAATTTTTTTTGTATCGTCGTCGGATTCGTTCTGAATATCGTCCTGTAAGGTGAAAGTCTCATCATACCAGAAACTCATGAAATCACAAGCCTGTTTCCATGTTTCGAGGTCTTTACGAGGTTTATTACCACCTTTGCCGACGTTCAGGGCTGACAGCGTTCTTTCAGGATATTTTTTAATTAATTCCGCAAAATCTTTGTTGTAATTTTCGCACCATTCGAGCCACTTTCCGTAAACCTGCTCAGCGGTCATATGACATATTACGTTTTTTGAGATGTCACGGAGCTTATCCAAATCAACCAATGCTCCGGATATCGACATTTTTTCAAGAGTATACGGAAAACTTTTATAATCAGAATCCGGATTAGCAAGTCTCCACTCCTCAAAATTGGAGTTTAAAAGAGTAAGCAGAAATTCCCATACAGCGTCCTGTGAAATGCCCTCCTGCTGATAGTAAGATAAAGCAAGTTCAGGGTCTTTACGTTTCGACAGCTTACGCTTGCTACCGCCGTCCATTTTCATGAGGGTTGCGGTATGACAGTATATAGGCTGTTTCCAGCCGAGAACGTTAAATAATTCGACGTGCATTGGCAATGACGATAACCATTCTTCACCTCTTATGACGTGTGTCGAGTACATGAAATGGTCGTCGATAACGTGTGCAAAGTGATATGTCGGTATGCCGTCACTTTTAAGAAGTACAAAATCCATATTATTACGTGGCATTTCCAGTTTACCACGTACAGCATCATTTACTGTTATATATTCGCCGGTTTCCTCGCCTCTGTAACGCAATACCCACGGCATATCAGCTGAAATATTTTCCTGAATCTGTTCAATAGTCAGATTACGACTTTTTTCAGCGTACTTGCCGTAAATTCCCGGATTTTCCTTGTTATTGGTCTGCTGTTCCCTGATGTCGTCGAGTTCCTCGGCTGTCAGAAAACACGGATAAGCCTTACCCTGTCTGACAAGTTCCTTTGCGAAAACCTGATATATATTTTTTCTTTGTCTCTGTCTGTACGGAGCGTATATACCTTTATCGCCGTCAGATGTCGCACCCTCATCGAACTCAACTCCAAAGTAATTCATTGCGTTTATGAGAGTTTCAACAGCTCCCTCGACTTCCCTTTTATTATCGGTGTCTTCAATTCTTAAATAGAAAACACCTCCGGACTGGTGTGCCAGTCTTTCCGCAATAATCGCATTGTAGAGGTTGCCAAGATGTACGAAACCTGTCGGGCTTGGTCCTATACGTGTTACACAAGCTTCCGCCGGTAAGTCACGTACCGGAAAACGCTTTACAATATCTTCCGGAGTTTCCGTTATATCCGGAAAAAGTACATCTGCAAGTAATTTAAAATCCATAAAATCATTCC
>CAMWUB010000236.1 GCA_947177345.1 uncultured Ruminococcus sp.
TTCAGCCCTTTGTTATGGTGTATACATTGTATACAAGTGTATATATACAGATTGTTATTAAGGTATAAAAAGAGTACAGAATTAATTTCTGTACTCTTGATTGCATTAAATTTCCGTGTACTTTGGCATACTATCAATCAATTCCAGTGTTTTCAGGCTTACTGACATAACCGATATAAGCAGATTAAAGATATATTTTTCGTCTCCGTAATCGTTTGGATTGTCTGTGATTCCGCTTGCCTTATCGGTAGTGACGGCATAACGTTCCATAACCCACTCTACAGCGGATTTTCCATTAATGATATAATCGTAAACCTTATCAGGAATACCGCTGATTTTGATATTCTCGTTAAAAATGATAGTGTCTTTCAAAACGTTTTTTCCATTTTTAAGGAATTTCATCTGCTGAACGGTGTAATCTTCCTTGTTAATCTCGATAGTCAAGCCTATTTCAGCCGGTTCAGCAGGCTGTTCATAGTTAATCATTATTTAAAGAATATATTTTTTACTCTTTTTCGTACGAATTGAGAATTATTTGCCTTTTACTATGAGTTTTCTCATTTCAACCATATCAAATACGTCAATTCTGCCATCTTCATAGAGGTCAACGTTATTCCAGTTGGTAAGAATGCATGAGCCAAGCAACCATTTTTGGAGCATTACTGCATCCGCAATATTGACGACAGAATCTCCATTAGCATCTCCATGAATTTTTTTATTTGTCGTAAATTCGTTAAGATTTACAGTATACCAAATAAGAGAATTGTTTGATTTGCTTCCTACTGCCCATTTCAAAGTATCATCATAAACAACAGGCTGAATAGAAGTATCAGAAAGTCTTGCATTATTTATAGCAGTTTCTCGACGGATAATATTTCCGCATTCGTCCATTATTACATATCTTACGCTGTCAAAGTTACCGTCTATAAATTTTTCCCAAAGGACACAATAAGAACCATCCTCAAGAGTAACAATTTTTACCTGACCTGCTTTTTCGGTTTCGTTACATTCGGTCAGCCATACAACATTTCTGTCAACTATCTTTTCGGTTGCTTCGTCTATTCGGGATTCTCCGGCAAGTCCAGGAACATTATTTAAAAGTGTCTGGTCACATAATCTGACAAACACATCATAATTCCCTGTCTGCAGACCAGACGATTTATATATATTAGATGTATATACTCTTTCCGATTTTCCTGCTATTGCGTATGTTGTATTGCTTTTTGCAATTCCACCCATATGAGTATATGTGGTATTACCGTCCAGATGATGTTCATTTGTACCATATTGTCCGCTTGAATGGTAAAGTGATTTATAACCATTGTTGGCAATATAATCATCTTTAAATTCCTCCGGTGAATCAAGGCAATAGCTGTTGAAATTAATTCCTCTTGCCGTAGCATCCCCCATCTGAATAGCAGCGTATCCATAATCTGTCAGAATCATACAGCTGCCAAATGCATGCGAACCCTGCCACATATTATAATAAATTCTCTCTGAAGTTTCCGTATTGACAGCAGTAGCAACAGAACCCTGATGATGACGACCATCTGAAGATTTAGTCCACTCTGTATGGAAATATACAAGAAGTACATTATTTTTCCAGCCAAGATGTGCATTGCCTGCATCATAAGGAAATTGAGCATCCATAAGATTTACAGGGAATCCATATTCTGTAATAAAATTTCCTGATTTGTCGTATTTTTCAACTACAACGTTAGCATATTCTTCTGTAAGTGCTTTATCTATATCATTATCTGATATACTTTTAGCCCACATAATATAAATATTATCTTCGTCATCGAAAACAGCAGAACCAAACTTAAAGTCATCTTTTGAAAAATGTATAGTTTCTTCATTTATGTCATATGGAACAATTACAACACCATTTTCATGCTTCACAGCAGCATAAATTTTTCCGGCACTGTCCTGTATTTCCTGCACATCGTCAACGCTCCAGTAACCGTTATTATAACCTGTTGAAGAACTGATTGTGCTGTTTATACTTATACCATCAAGATTAACTATATCACTTGAAGCTATATTTGATTTATTTTCTATATTGTCCTGATATTTATAATCAAGAGCAGGTCTGTCATATTCAAGAACCATATCATCAGAAACACCACGGAAAGGATTACCATTAATATTTACAGTACCATTTATAGTACATTCAGAAAGTTCAGAACATTTATTAAAAGCAGAATTATTGAAAGTACAATTATTTCCACAAGTTATACTTTTGAGGGCTGTACAATCAAAAAAAGCATCTTCATATACTATGCACTCATCAGGTATTATAACTTCCGTTAAATCTTGAAGACTAGAAAAAGCTCTTCCAGATATCGCAACCACAGATGAGGGTACAACAATTTTTGTATTAGAACTATTCACTCCTAAAAGTATATTATTTATTATTATAAAATCTTCAGACTCAGACTTAAGATTAGAGTAAAACTTTGTTTCCGTAAATGAATTTTCACCGATATAATTAACACTTGGAGGAATTTCCAATGTTTGTAGCTTGGAGCAAAAACTGAATGCATACTCATCAATAACTTCTGTACCATCAGGTATAATTACCTCAGTTAAATTTTTACAACTAGAGAATGCACTTTCTTTTATAATTTTCAAACTGTCTGGAAGAATAATTGATTTAAGTGAATTTCTTCCTTTGAAAGCAGATTCTGATATTATTTCAACACCATTCGGCACTGTATAATCTTCAATTTCTTTTCCCTCAGGAAAAAAGATAAGATTAGTCATATCACTATTAAACAATACTCCGTCAATATCTTTGAAATAATTATTTTCTGGTGATACTTCTATATTTGTAAGATATGTACATCCATATAAAACAGAATTGCCAATTATTTTCACATTTTCAGGTATAATTATGCTTTCCAATGAAACGCAATTATAAAATGTCATCTCTCCTATACTTATAAGGCTTGATGGTAAACTTATTGAGGAAAGGTTATTACAATTATAAAACGCTTGAGATTCTATTTTCACAAGACTTGCTGGTAAGCTTATTGATGAAAGATTATTACAATCCTTAAAAGCTGACAATTCGATTGTTGTTACATTTTCAGGTATAATTACGCTTTTTAGTGACTCACAATCATTAAATGTGCCACCTCTTATTGTTTTAAGTTTTGATGGTAAACTTACTGATACAAGTTTTTTACATCTTTGAAAAGCAGAGTGTCCTATTGTTGTTACATTTTCAGGTATAATTATGCTTTCTAATGAAACGCAATTATAAAATGTCATCTCTCCTATACTTATAAGGCTTGATGGTAAGCTTATTGATGAAAGATTATTACAACCAAAAAAAGCTCGTTTATAGATTGTGGTTACACCCTCAGGAATTACTACGTCAGTAATATTCTTCAAATATTCGAAAGAATATGAACCTATTGATGTTATTCCATTTTCTATAACAAGTGAAGTTATATCATTTGCATAATCTTCCCAAGGTCTTGTTCGATTCAAATAATTATTCATATCTCCTGAACCTGAAATAGTAAGCGTACCACTTTCGGTATCGAATGACCATACAGCATTTTCACCACAGCTTCCGCTATATAATGTTTCAGAAGATTTAGTAGTGCCGACAGCATCGGCAACGATAAAGTCATGCCCTGCATTAATATTCGTTGTCATCATGCACAATGCAGATAATACTGCTAATAATTTTTTTAATTTCATTTGTATCCTCCTTTAGTAACGTCAAGCATATAAATATAATACTAATTTTTAAAACTCATAATTCTTTAACTTTCCGCATTATAAACAAAACTCTTTGACTTTCCTATAAAAGCGACAAGGTTTCATGTTCATTTTATTCATT
>CAMWUB010000237.1 GCA_947177345.1 uncultured Ruminococcus sp.
TAATAAGTCTTTGCAACCGCTCCGAACATCTGTTGCGGTGACTTACAGGTTGAAAGGATTTCGGTCATTTCAGGGAAGTAATGTTCACAGTACTTTACCCAGCCTGGTGAACATGATGTAATCATAGGAAGTATTCCGCCGTTCTGAACACGGTCAAGAAATTCATGTGCTTCTTCCATGATAGTCAAATCAGCGGAGAAGTTTGTATCAAATACCTTGTCAAAACCGAGTTTACGGAGTGCGGAAACCATTTTACCCTCTACATTAGTTCCTATCGGTAAGCCGAAACACTCACCAAGTCCTGCACGTACAGCCGGTGCTGTCTGGACGATTACCATTTTTTCAGGGTCTGCGATTTCTGCAAGTACCTGTTTTGTGTAATCCTTTTCGGAAATCGCACCTACAGGACATACTGCTATACACTGTCCGCATGAAACACAGCTTGTTTCACCAAGACCCATATCGAACGCTGAACCGATATAAGTCTTGAATCCTCTTTCGTTTGCTCCGATTACGCCTATGCCCTGTACGTTTGAACAGACCGCAACGCATCGACGGCAGAGAATACATTTATTATTATCACGGTACATATGTACTGCTGAATCGTCTATCTTGTATTCGTTTCTTGCACCGGCATAAACTTCTGTATCTTCAATACCATAATCACGGCAGAGTTTCTGAAGTTCACAGTTACCGCTTCTTACACACGAAAGACATTTCTTGTCATGTGTAGAGAGCATTAATTCAAGGGTTTTCTTTCGGGAATCCATAACCTTTTTGGAATTTGTCAGGATTTCCATATTATTGGAACACGGATATACACAACCTGCAACAAGTCGGAATCCACGTCCCTCGTTTACCTCGGTAACGCATATTCTGCAAGCACCGATTTCATTTATTTCTTTCATATAACAAAGTGTCGGAATCTCAATACCTGCCATATGTGCAGCTTCAAGGACAGTAGTTCCCTTAGGTACGGAAATTTCAGCACCATTGATTTTAACTGTAATATTTTCCATTGATATTTCCTCCGCTTATTTGTTGATGATTGCCTTGAATTTGCAAGTACCGATACAAGCACCACACTTGATACACTTTTCCTTATCAATCTGATATGCCGGTTTTTTCTTACCAGGAGCGGTATAATCGGTCTGTGTGATGGCATCTGCCGGACAGTGTCTCGCACAAAGTCCGCAACCGAAGCACTTATCCTTGATAACTTCAAAGTGGAGCAGGTCTTTACAAACACCGGCAGGACATCTTTTTTCAACAACGTGTGCTATGTATTCGTCACGGAAATAACGGAGTGTGGAAAGTACAGGGTTAGGAGCTGTCTGACCAAGTCCGCAAAGTGAATTGGATTTGATATGATAACAGAGTTCCTCAAGTTTATCAAGGTCTTCCATAGTACCCTTGCCCTTTGTGATTTTATCGAGTATTTCGTACATTCTCTTAGTGCCGATTCTGCACGGTGAACACTTTCCGCATGATTCGTCAACGGTAAATTCAAGGAAAAATTTTGCTATATCAACCATACAGTTATCCTCGTCCATTACGATAAGTCCGCCTGAACCCATCATTGAACCGATACCTATAAGATTATCAAAGTCAATCGGAATGTCAAAATGTTCAGCCGGAATACATCCGCCTGAAGGTCCGCCTGTCTGTGCTGCCTTGAATTTCTTTCCGTTAGGAATACCACCACCGATTTCCTCGATTACTTCACGGAGAGTTGTTCCCATTGGAACTTCAACAAGTCCGGTATTGTGTATCTTTCCGCCAAGTGCGAAAACTTTTGTACCTTTTGACTTTTCAGTACCCATTGAAGCGAACCACTTAGCACCGTTCAGAATAATCTGCGGTATGTTTGCATAGGTTTCAACGTTGTTCAAAACTGACGGTTTCTGGTAGAGACCTTTTTCAGCAGGGAACGGTGGACGGGGGCGAGGTTCACCACGATTTCCCTCGATAGATGTCATGAGGGCTGTTTCCTCACCGCATACAAATGCACCTGCTCCGAGTCTCAAATCTATATCAAAGTTGAATCCTGTGCCGAAAATATCCTTACCTAACATACCGGCTTCCCTTGCCTGATTTATCGCTATTGTAAGTCTCTCAACGGCTATAGGATATTCCGCACGTACGTAAACATAACCTTGACTTGCTCCGATTGCATAACCGGCAATGGTCATAGCCTCTATGAGTACATGAGGGTCACCCTCTAAAACTGACCTGTCCATAAATGCACCAGGGTCGCCCTCATCGGCGTTACAGCAGACATATTTTATATCAGCGTCCGGAACTATAGTTCTTGCAAGCCTCCATTTCATACCGGTCGGGAAACCTGCTCCACCACGTCCACGAAGACCACTGTCAAGAATAGTCTGAATAACTTCCTCAGGGGTCATTTCCGTGAGGACTTCACCGAGTGCCTTGTAACCGTCTCTGCCTATGTATTCGTTAATGTCTTCCGGATTGATAACGCCACAGTTTCTTAAAGCGATACGCTTCTGTTTACTATAGAACGGTGTTTCGTCGAGAGCCTTTATATTATCACCGTCGACTGTTTCACTGTAAAGAAATTCCCTGACAGGATTTCCGCCTATGAGATGTTCGTCGACAATTCGTGGGATTTCGTCTATATTTACACGAGAGTAAAAAGTACCCTCCGGATATACTATCATGATAGGACCTAATTCACAGAGACCGAAACAACCGGTCTTTACAATCTGGATTTTATCAGTAAGTCCTTTTGCTTCAAATTCCTGTTCTAGTTTTTCGATAACTTTCGGTGAACCGGAAGAAGTACAACCTGTACCACCACATACAAGAACGTGCTTCTCATATTTTGAGTGTGCATTTCCATGTGTACGGAGTGCAAGTTCTCCCTCCATCATTTTTCTGACGGTTCTGAGTTCCTTAAGAGTTTTCATAAATCAACCTCCGATTAAGCATATTTGGCGATAATATGGTCAATATCCTCAACGGTAAGGCGACCATAAACATCTTCACCGACGGTAAGCACCGGAGCAAGTCCGCATGCACCGATACAACGACACGCTTCGAGTGAGAATTTGCCGTCTTCTGTACATTCACCGTCGGAAATACCGAGCATTTCCTGAAGTTTCTCGAAAATCTCACCTGAACCCTTTACATAACAGGCTGTACCGAGACAGACGGAAATAGTATGTTCACCCTTCGGATAAAGTGAAAACTGTGCGTAAAAAGTTACAACACCGTAGATTTTTTCGAGAGATATTCCGGTATTATCGGAAATGATTTTCTGAACCTCAATCGGCAGATAACCATAAATAGACTGTGCTTTCTGAAGAATAGGCATTAATGCACCCTTATCATCTTTTTTTTCCTTGATAAACTCAAGAAGTTGTGCTTCCTGTTCGGGAGTGCCTCCGAAAGCCACAGCACTTTTTGCTGTATTCATTGTAATTGACCTCCTTAAACGACTTACATTAAAGTAAGTTATAATTTAATTTTTATTATAACATATTATCCGGAAAATTTCTATAGACAAAACACACTAAACATAATGTTGATATTTATGCAGACTAAACAAATAATGATAATTGTTATACTTATTTTGTTGACAAATTCTTTCATTTATTGTATCATTATTATAGATATTACTAAGACAGGAGATTTTATTGATGAACATTCCTAACGACCCTGCAATTCTGCTCAGCTACGTCAACACCATGCTGAGAGATAATTATAACTCACTGGACGAACTCTGTAAAAGTCTTGGAATAGACCGCACAGAACTTGAAAAGAAACTTTCCGGAATCGGTTATAAATACCGTCCGGAACAAAATCAATTTAAATAATCAGGAGGAAAA
>CAMWUB010000238.1 GCA_947177345.1 uncultured Ruminococcus sp.
TAATGTATACTAAGAAAAAATGCGTTGCTATGCTACTGGCAGGCGGTCAGGGTAGCAGACTTTATGCACTGACAAAAAACGTCGCAAAACCGGCTGTACCTTATGGCGGTAAATATCGTCTGATAGATTTTCCGCTTTCAAACTGTACCAATTCCGGCATTGATACTGTAGGCGTACTTACACAGTATCAGCCACTTGTACTTAATGAATATATCGGAAACGGTCAGCCGTGGGATTTGGATAAAATGAACGGTGGCGTACACGTTCTGCCACCATACGAGACACAGGCTGGTGCATCATGGTACGAGGGTACAGCAAACGCTATCTATCAGAATATCCGTTTTATTGAACGTTATGACCCTGAATATGTTGTAGTACTCGGTGGTGACCACATCTATAAAATGGATTATTCAAAAATGGTTGATTTCCATATTGCCAACAATGCGGATTGTACCATTTCAGTTATAGACGTTCCGAAAGCTGAGGCTTCGAGATTCGGTATAATGATTTGCGACGAAAACAGAAAAGTTATTGACTTCGTCGAAAAACCGAAAGAACCAAAATCAACACTTGCCTCTATGGGTATATACGTTTTCAGCTGGCAGAAACTTCGCAAGTACCTTATCGAAAATGAAAATGACGCAAACGCTAAGCGTGAACGTGGTGAATCATGGTCTAAAGACTTCGGCAAGGATATTATCACATCTATGCTCCGTGACGAACAGCGTCTTTTTGCATACGAGTTTGAAGGCTACTGGAAAGATGTCGGCACACTTGACTCTCTCTGGGAGGCAAATATGGACTTGCTTAGTCCGAGCGTTCCGCTTGACCTCTATGACCCAAGCTGGAAAATTTATTCAAGAAATAACTATATGCCACCGCAGTATGTAGGCGATAACGCTAATATTGAAAATTCCATGATTGACGAGGGCAGTAATATTGACGGTACTGTTGATTTTTCTGTAGTATTTTCCGGCGTTACCGTCGAAAAAGATGCAACTGTAAAATACAGTATAGTCATGCCTGGGGCTGTAATAAAATCCGGTGCGGTTGTTGAATACGCTATAGTCGGCAGTGACAGCATAATTGAAAGCGGTTCGCATATCGGTCTTGACCCTGAGCAAATGGAAAACCGTGACGACTGGGGTATAGCTGTAGTCGGTCATAACGTTACAGTTTCAGAGGGCAAAAGCGTAGCACCAAAAGAGATAATCGGCGAAAATATCTGACCGGAGGAGTTTTTTAAATGAGTGTTAATTATAATGTTTTAGGTCTTATCTTTGCAAGTATGCACGATTCATACGTAAGCGAACTTACCAAGCAGAGAACTATGGGTTCAATCCCTTTCGGCGGACGTTACAGACTGATTGATTTTCCGCTTTCAAATATGGTAAATTCCGGCGTTTACGAAGTCGGAGTAATAACAAAATCAAATTACGGTTCACTTCTCGACCACCTCGGTTCAGGACGTGACTGGGATTTGGCACGTAAAAAGGGCGGACTTCATCTGTTACCGCCATATAGTCAGACAGGCGGAATCTATAAGGGCAGACTTGATGCTCTCAGCAATGTATGGAGTTTTGTGGAACATTCCAAGGCTAAATACGTTATTCTCGCTAACTGTGATGTGGTAACTACTATAGATTTTACACCGGTACTCAAACAGCATACCGAAACCGGTGCTGATATAACCTTGATTTATAGTAAAGGTCTTTACGAATCCGATAAAAATAGCTGTGCTACAATACTCGATTTCAACGCCGATAATCTTTTAAGTGATGTACTCGTTGACCCACAGATTTCCGGAGAGTGTAATATGTGGCTTGATATGCTTATTATCAGTAAGGACTTCCTTAAGAAAATTGTTTCCGAAGCCGTAAGCCGTAACCAGTATAGCTTTACCCGTGAAATATTACAGGGTAAAATGAATGAATTTAAAATCATGGGCTATGAACATAAAGACTTCTTCACGAGAATAGACAGCGTACAGAATTACTATTCTGCTAATAAAATGCTTCTCGAAGCTGAAAAACGTGACGCACTTTTCAGGAAAAATTCTCCTGTATATACTAAAATCGGCGACAATGCCCCTGTAAAATACGGTCTTGAATCAAATGTTAAAAATTCACTTATTGCCGACGGTTGCGTGATTGAGGGTACTGTTGAAAATTCCGTACTTTTCAGAGGCGTAAAAGTCGGAAAGGGTACTGTAGTTAAAAATTCAGTTATTCTCCAGAATACGAAGATAGGCGATAACTGTAGTATATCTTCAGTTATAACCGATAAAAGCGTTGAAATAAGTGATGACAAAGTTCTTACAGGTTCTGAAACTTATCCGCTTTATATAGGCAAAAACGGCAAAATCTGACGGGGGATTCTATGAACATACTTTTTACTGCCAGCGAGGCTGTACCATACTCAGCCTCAGGCGGTCTCGCCGATGTTATAGGCTCGTTACCGGAGGCAATAAGCCGTAAAGGTCATAAATGTAGCGTTGTGATTCCGCTGTACAGTACCATAGATAAGAAAATTCGTTCTGAAATGACTTTCATAAAAAGCATAACCGTTGACGTTTCGTGGCGTAAGCAGTATTGCGGAATATTCAAGCATACTGCCGGTAACGTCGATTACTATTTTATCGACAATGAATACTATTTCAACCGTGAGGGACTTTATGGTTTTTACGACGACTGCGAAAGATTTGTATTTTTCGATTACGCTGTACTCGCTATGCTGAAACATATTGATTTCAAACCCGATATTATACACTGTCACGACTGGCAGACCGCTCTTATACCGGTATACCATAGCATTTTCTGTAAGCATAAGCCGGAATTTGAAAACATAAAGACTATATTTACCGTGCATAATATAGAGTATCAGGGACGTTACGGCAGAGAGGTTCTCGGCGATGTAATGGGTATTCCGGAACATTATGTTGATATTCTCGAATACGACGGCTACATAAATATGATGAAAGGTGCTTTTGAAACCGCTGATTATATCACTACAGTAAGCCCAAGTTATGCGTGGGAAATTTCAGACCCTTGGTATTCGCATGGTCTTGACAGGATAATCACCGGCAGACATGAACACCTGAGGGGTATTCTCAACGGTATCGACTATGATTTATATAATCCGGAAACAGATAATCTTCTTGCTGAAAATTTTTCCGCCGGAAATATTTCCGGAAAAGAAATCTGTAAAAAGATGTTGCTTGCGGAGCAGGGGCTTTCGGAGGATAATTCACCTGTTATAGCCATAATCACAAGATTTGTGAATCATAAGGGCATAGACCTCATAAGATGCGTTTTTGAGGAAATGGTTGATATGGGAATAAAATTTGTTATACTCGGAAGCGGTATAAAAATTTATGAAGATGTTTTCCGTGAGATGTCCGCACGCTATCCGGACAGAGTATCGGTAACACTGGGATTCAGACCGGAACTTGCCCGTAAAATATACGCCGGTGCAGATATGTTTCTTATGCCGTCACGTAGCGAACCTTGCGGACTTGCTCAGATGATAGCTATGCGATATGGTACAATACCGATAGTCCGTGAAACAGGTGGTCTGCGTGATTCCGTCCGTGATGACGGCAATAAAGACGGCAACGGATTTACATTCATGAGTTATAACGCAAATGATATGCTTGATGCCGTTAAACGTGCAGTAATCTCATACGAGGATAAAAAAACATGGTCTGAACTTATCGGACGTGCTATGAAATCCGATTATAGCTGGAATAAATCCGCTGATTTGTATATCAACTTATATAATGAACTAGTTTAATAAAAAGCCGTATCTG
>CAMWUB010000239.1 GCA_947177345.1 uncultured Ruminococcus sp.
TTATATCACCATGTATATTGAAAATTTTATGGCATAGAATAATTATACCGGATTAATTCCGGAAATACGTTCAGGAGATAAAGCAATGAACATGAATATGAAATCTATTGTAAAAGGTGCTACTGCCGGAGCTATCGCCGGATTCACTTACTATGCCTTAAGTTCCGCACCACCTGCAAAGAAATACAGTATCAAGAAAGATACCAACAAGACTTTAAAAGCCGCAGGACACCTCATTGATGATATAAAGTCAATCATAATGTAGGCGAAATCCCTTTATTTTTCCGATAACCCATATAACTTTCAAGTATTATGACCGCCGCTACAGCATCTACGACCGCTTTTCTTTTTTTACCTCTCGTATTCGTGACGTTCAGAATATTATGTGCCGATACAGTAGTACAACGCTCGTCCCATAGAGTTACCGGACAGTCAACGAGTTTCGCAAGTTTTTCGGAAAACAAACGGCATTTTTCAGCTCTTTCGCCGATTGTGCCGTTCATATTCTTAGGGTAGCCGACTACTATTTCTTCAGCCCGCTGTTCTCTCGCAAGGACAGCGGTTTTTTCTATACATTTATCAAAATCCTTTTCCGATATTACACATAACGGAGTGGCAATAAGTTCAGCCTTACCGCATACGGCTATACCGGTTCTGGAGTCTCCGAAATCAACTGACATTATTATCATAGACTTCACCACGGTTTAACAGTTCCGATAATGTCACGCACGGAAGAAATATTTTTACTGTCAAGGAAATCGTTTATTTCCTCGGCTATTCTTACAGGTGCATAAGGGTCAGTGAATAATACCGCACCAACCTGTACAGCACTTGCACCAGCCATCATTATTTCTATAGCGTCCTTACCACTTGCGATACCACCCATACCGATAACAGGAATCTTAACGGCATTGGCGACTTGCCATACCATTCTGACCGCTATCGGAAAAACAGCCCGTCCGCTCATGCCACCGACGTTATTTCTAAGAACTGGTCTTCTTGTGTTTATGTCGATTCTCATTCCGAGAAGTGTATTTATTAATGATACGGCATCTGCACCGGAATCTTCAACCGCTTTGGCAATATTGGTTATACTGGTTACATTAGGCGAAAGTTTAACAACAAGCGGTTTTGTAGTAGCCTTGCGTACTTTACTTACTACTTCTGAAGCCATTTCACAACTCGTACCAAACGCCGCACCGCCTTGTTTAACGTTAGGACAGGATATATTTAACTCTATCATATGAACATCTGTATTTTCGAGTTTTTCCGCAACCTGTACACATTCTTCCGGTGTAGAACCGGCTATATTTGCAAGTATAACTGTATTCTTTTCAAGCAGATACGGAAGTTCTTTATTTATGAAATGGTCTATACCTGGGTTCTGTAAGCCCACAGAGTTCAGCATACCTGACGGTGTTTCAGCTATACGAGGTGACAAATTGCCGGTACGTCTGTTAAGGGTAGTACCTTTTGTAGCAATTCCGCCGAGTTTTTCAAGCGGGAAAAATTCTTCATATTCCCTGCCGTATCCGAAAACTCCGGAAGCCGGTATAACAGGATTCTTGAAATCTATTCCGCATATATTTACAGACAAATCAGCCATTAAAAAATTACCTCCTTTGCATTGAATACAGGTCCGTCTTTACATACGTGTGCAAAATATTCCTCGTCGTTACGGAGTGTACGGCACGCACACCCTAAACACGCACCTATTCCGCAAGCCATACGCTCTTCCAGTGAGATTTCACAGAATACGTTATTTTCGTTGCATATTCCGGCGATATTCTTTAACATCGGCATAGGTCCGCACGCATAGACGGCATCGGCACTGTTGACGATTTCCGAAAACGGTTGTGTAACGAATCCGTGTATGCCGGTTGTTCCGTCGTCAGTACACAGAATTACTTCCGCACCGGTTTTTCTGAAATCGTTCTGTAAAATTACAGCATCTGCACTCCGGAAGCCAGTTATTACAGTAGCTTTTTCACCATAAATTCCGGCAAGTGACAACATAGGGGGTGTACCTATTCCGCCACCTATCAGAATTACTTTTTTAAAATCCGGATTTATCGTGAAACCATGTCCGAGTGGTGCAAGCATATCAATAACATCACCCTGATTAAGTCTTGATATTTCTTCCGTACCTGCTCCCCTGACCTCGAATACTATCCGGAGCGTTCCTTTCTGTCGGTCGATACCACATATTGAAACAGGTCTCCGAAGTATAAAATTTCCGGTTCTTATGTGTACGAACTGTCCGGCGGTTGCTATCTCCGCCACTTCCGGACAGCTTATAGTAAAGCTATATATTTCACGTGCTATACTTTTCTTATCGAGTATCAGATATTTTCCTTGTGTATATTTCATTGTTCACCTCAGATTAATAATCTTTCTTTGTCTTGCAGTTCGGACACTTACCGTTTACAAAACTGAATTTACTTCCGCAATACTGACAAAGTCCGTTAGCTTTGAAGTAGTTAGTCAGACAGCCATGCTTGAAAACGTCAACTGCCTTATATTCAACGCCTCTGAAAATAAATCGGCTTACACCTTTACCGTTACCGTTCTTGTCGATAGCAAATGAAGCATCAGCGGCATCACTTGCCTGCTCCCATGTAGTACGAGCGCTCTTGAAAACGATTTCTTCAAGACCGCATACCATTGAATCGCACATAATTTCCTTTACGCTTTCCGGAATGGTTATGGATTTAAGTTTTTCACAACCATTGAAAGTCTTGAAATTAATTTTTCTGATTTCGTTTGATAAAGTAACTTCCATAAGTGATGTACAATCCATAAAAGCGGAATCGCATATTTCCTTTACATTATCACTGCATACAACTGAAGTTATATTAGTATTTCCCCTGAAAGCTCCCGAACCTATACGCCAGATGTTTGCCGGAAGATTTACCTTTACTATATTAGGATTCAATGTATTATATTTTACTAAAGTATGTTCATTCATTTCAAATTCTTTAGGTTTGCCATCAGTAGCAGGGGTCGGAGCTTTCGGCTTTTTATTCTGCAAAGTTGGTACTTCTGTATCAGTCTTAGGAAGTTCCGGCTTTAATTCAGGTTTTACAGGTTCGGCAGGTTTTACCGGAGCAGGTGCAACAGGTGTGACAAGTTTCACCGGTGCAGGCGTAACAGGTGTAACAGGTTTCACCGGTGCAGGCGTAACAGATGTAACAGGTTTTGCCGGAGTTGGTGCAACAGGTGTTACCGGAGTTGTAGTTGCAGGTTTTTTATTTGCATCTGAAGCAAGATTAGTGAATTTCATTTCCGGATTGTTAAGAACGGTATCAGGTCTCACGAGAGTAGGTACAGCACCGTCAGCGGTCTGGGTAGCCTTGAAAGTAGGTGTTACCGGAGCTTTAGGCTTTATAAGTTCCTCACCGTTTTCGAGAGCTTTTATAATTTCCTCTTTTTCTTTGAGTTCAGCCTCTTTTTTTCTGAGTGCGTTTTCCCTGATTTTAAGTTCTGACTCTTTTGCCTTGAGTTTGTTTTCTTTTTCCTGAAGTTCTGCGGACATCTTTATATCAATACGCTTTCCGCAGATACCACAGTACCAGTAATCAGCATTCTTATCACCAAAGATGATATTTTTACATGATGTACATTCCATTTCTATTAAGTCCAAACGTGTCATAAAAATTAATCCTCCGTTATAAATAAAAATACTCTTTGTTTATTATACCATATCATAGGTGATTTAGCAAGACTTTTTTTCATAAAATCAATTTTTCCTGTCCGGATATATTATAGCACCTTTACCGGACGTATATATGTCTGTTCATAAAT
>CAMWUB010000240.1 GCA_947177345.1 uncultured Ruminococcus sp.
TAGTTTATTTATTTACCTTCGAGGCGAAAAGATTTCTTAAATCATCGTCACTTAAATCGCTGTCTGACCGGATTTCATTTGTTTTCCGGAGCGTTTCCGCACATTCTTTAATGACGTTCATATCAATTTCAACATTATAATTCCGTGCAGATATACCGCTTATTATGCCCATTTCCTCCGGTGAAAAAAATCTGTTAAGCATTGTTGACGAAAAGATTTCATTATTTTTCAGACATTCAGCGATTGCAGAATAAACTTTCTTATTGAAATCTGTCCTGAAATCTTCCGGCTGTATAAGCCTTGATACGTCAGGAAAGTCTTCGGGTCTCTTAATTATATAGCTGATTATATATTCTTCAGCATTGGTTATCTTATTACCGGATTGCTGTTTTTTTCCGTAATTTATGGTATCAGATACAGTATTATTCCATTCCTTTACTTCCTGATTTTTTACAGAATTTCTGATTATGCCGTCTATATGGATTCTGAGTGTCTCCGCTGGAATACGGCATTTTTCAGCAGTTCGGGAAATATAAATTTCACGTTCCGGTCGTGACTTTATATCTTTCAGAACCTGTGTAGCACGTCTGATTAATTCCGCTCTGTCGGATTCGTTTTCCAAATCGAGAGATTGTTCACAATTATCAAGCATGAAATTTATTGAATCAGATGAGTTATTTATAAGCAGATTAAATCTATCTCTGCCGAATTTCTTTATAAATTCGTCAGGGTCTTTAGCACCATTCATTTTTAGAACACGTGTCCGGATTCCCGCATCACTGAGATGTTTTATTGCTTTCCGTGAGGCGTTCTGACCTGCTCCGTCGCTGTCGTATGCTATTATTACTTCTTCGGCGTAATGGCTCATTATACGAGCCTGTGCCGGTGTGATAGCCGTTCCGAGTGTGGCTACAGCATTTTCAAACCCTGCCTGATTCAAGGCGATAACGTCCATATAACCTTCACATAAAATAAGCTTTTTATCTTTAGTTTTGCGGGCAAAATTCAGTGAAAATAAATTCGTACCTTTATCGAATACAAGAGTATCAGCGGTATTTATGTACTTCGGTTTTGAATCGTCAAGAACACGTCCGCCGAAACCGATTACATTTTTCCGCACGTCGATAATAGGAAACATTACTCTTTTTCTGAATATATCGTAAATATTACCGTTTTTAGAAGTACTTCCGAGCCATGCCGATTTTATTTCCTCATCTGTATAGCCTTTCGATTTAAGATAATTGACAAGATTCGTCCAGCCGTCCGGAGCATAGCCAAGACCATATTTTTTTACAGTCTGTGGTGAAATTCTACGTCTTGAAAAATATTCACGTCCTGTAGGGTCGCTACCCTTTACGAGACAGCTATAGAAGAAATTCGCTGATAAACGATTCATTTCATAAATCTTAGTCTTCAGCTGTGATTTTTCCGGATTTCCGGAAAATTCCGGCATTTCAAGCCCTGCACGTTGTGCAAGTAATTTCAGAGCCTCCACAAAATCGAGATTTTCCATTTTCATGACAAATGTTATCACATCGCCACCTGCTCCGCAACCGAAACAGTAAAAAGTCTGCGTTTCAGGAAAAACGGTACATGACGGCGTTTTCTCTGAATGAAACGGACAAGAACATAAATAATTTCTGCCACGTTTTTTTATCTGAACATAATTACCTATTACATTTTCAACAGGATTTTCACGTCTTAAAGTATCAAGAAATTCATCATTTCGGAGCATATTAAAACCTCCGTTACTTCCATGATTCAGGAATAAATATTTCTGAATATATGGATTCTATATATTTGTCAGTCATACCGGCTATATAGTCGCATACGGCACGGTCTGAATCGGAATTTTCCATTATATGACGATATTCTTCAGGGAGCAGGTCTGTATTTTCCATAAAGTAATTATACAGATTTTTTATTAAATTTTCCGCTTTTTTGTTTTCCTGCTTCGCTGAACTGTTTAAATAAATGTTCTGAAACATGAAGTTTTTTAAACTGTCGTGTGCTTTTCTGATTTCCGGCTGAAAATCAATGACATCATAACCGTTTTCAATCACGGACTTCACAAGAGTTGTTATTCGTTCAGATTTGCTATGTCCTAAAATATCAGTGCATTCCGCAGGTAAATCGCTTTCCTTAAGTAATCCGGCTCTGATAGAATCTTCAATATCATGATTTATATATGCAATTGTATCGGCAAGACGTACAATATTTCCCTCCGGTGTATCGGCTATACGATTTGTATGACATTCTATACCATTTTTCACGGCATACGTCAGATTTAATCTCTCTGTTACTTCCGCCGTTCTGACACTATGAAGATAATGTCTGAATCCATGCAGGCATATTTCATTAAGTACCGATTCACCACAGTGTCCGAAAGGTGAGTGTCCTAAATCGTGTCCGAGTGCTATTGCTTCGGTCAAGTCCTCGTTGAGACGCATACAACGTGCGATAGTACGGGCAATCTGTGAAACTTCAAGCGTATGTGTGAGACGTGTTCTATAGTGGTCGCCCTCCGGTGAAAGAAATACCTGTGTTTTATGCTTCAGTCTCCGGAATGCCTTACTATGAAGAATCCTGTCACGGTCACGCTGAAAGTCTGTCCGCAATGTACATTTTTCTTCAGATTTTGTACGTCGGGTAAGTTCGGGGTCTGTGCTGGGTGTACCGGCATTACAGAGGAAGTTTTTTTCATAAAGTTCATACTGTTCACGCAATGTCATCAGATGTTGCCTCCTTTTTTACCGTCGAAAAATCATGGAAAATTTCACCGGAATCTTCTATTATTGCCGTACCGTTTGTTACTTCCGTAATCTTCTTAATCAACGGATTTATTTTTTCATTGAGTACGAGTATTTCAATTACAACGTCGCTACTGAAAGAGGAATCCGTTATAATTGTATCAAAAGACGGCAGTATATATGAAATTTTTCCGTACATATTGTAATCAGTGGTTATCCTGAGCCGGTGACACTGACACATATTCATTATTTCAGCCGAATCACAAGCGATTGAAACTGCATGGGAATAAGCCCTTACCAGTCCGCCACCGCCGAGAAGTATTCCTCCGAAATATCGTGTGACTACCGCACATATATCTGTAAGTCCTCTTTTCCGGATAACGTCAAGTACCGGTACACCGGCAGTTCCCTGAGGTTCGCCGTCGTCGGAATATCGGGAAATATTATCATTCCGGAGTACGTATGCATATACATTATGTTTAGCTTTCCGGTGGTCAGCACGTACGGAATTTATAAATTCTATGGCTTCTTCACTGGTTTTTACCGGAGCTATCCGGCATATGAACTCTGAACGCTTTTCTATAAAAGATGCTTCTGTTGTCTGGGAAATTGTAAAATAATTCATAAAGGTTATCCTTTTTTATACGCAAAATGCCGGTCAGGAGAGACCGGCTGTATAAAATACTTTGTCCATATTGATTTAACGTCAAAAAAAGCTGATTACTTAGCCATATTGAAACGCTTCTTGAATCTGTCAACACGTCCGCCTGTATCAACGAGCTTCTGCTTGCCGGTATAGAACGGGTGGCACTTTGAACAGATTTCAACCTTGATATTTTCCTTTGTAGACATAGTTTCAATTACGTTACCGCAGTGGCAGGTAATAGTAGTCTTAACAAAATTCGGATGGATTCCTTCTTTCACTTCAAGTCACCTCTTTCAAATAATCTTAAACCGACAGCCCATCAACAGCACATGACAGTAGTGTCGCATTACTGAATTTATTCTATCATAACTTTTTTTATTTGTCAAGAGGCATGAAT